>JANMDR010000250.1:0-15322 GCA_031376425.1 Betaproteobacteria bacterium | reverse complement strand
GTTAAATCTTTGCTTTCTGGTTGGCTACGTAGGCGGCAATGAAGGGCTGGGCAATTCTTAAAACGGAGTTCGCCACTTCTACTGCGGTGTCGGTAGCGCTTAGTACAGATGCTAAACATTCGCGCACGTAGGCTAGTTTTTCCACGCCACGGCCTGTGCCTGCAAATAATAATTCGGCTTCGTTAACTAGGGCTTGCACCTGCGGTTTGATGGCGAAGTAAAGTTCGAATGCGGCTTTGATTTTTTCGATTAGATTCATTTGGTGTTCTCCTGAAGAGGGGGGTGACTTAGGGGGGGCATTCCAGTGAAGGTGGGAATGAAATGTCTTACGTAAGAGCCGCTGGATTCCAGCCTGCGCTGGAATGACGGGTTAAATGGGAATGACGGGTTAAAAACACGTTAGTTTCAAATTGATTTCTTGCGGCGCTTTAATCGCGTCAAGCACCGCCTGCGTTCGAATCGTCGGCAGGGGTGGGATTTTTAGGCCTAGGCTGGTGCGGCAGTGGCGCTTTAGGGTTTGCGTCAGCGGTTCGGGCGGTGCTAGTTGCAGCGGGGTTCGCGATGCTTCCAATTCCGCTGCCCGCCACGCCAGCCAGTTCTGTAGCCCGTCCGTCCGCGCCATTGGGGGTGAGAGCAGGGGGGGCGATCGTATCGGCGCTGGGTGCATTGGGGTTAACGGTGCCATCGATGCCGATTTTGTCGGTGGATGCCACGCCAAGCATCCCGATAAGGGCAGTGCCAATAGTAACCATGCCGCCCAGCAATACATTAATTTGCTCATCGGTAACGCCTCCAAAAGTGATATTAAACGCCCGTAAAACGCCCACCACGGCCATGATGGAAACTTGTGCGTAGGTGAGCGCCAATGCCCATTGTTTAGCCCGCACCGCATCGGCTAATTTCTCCCCAGTTTTGAGGGCGTTGAAAAAAATCTTGAGGGTGGTAAACATGAATTGCCTTTCCTAAAAACGTTGTAGTCAATGCGCTAAAAATAGCATTTAGGCTGGTTTAAGAATAGGCTTGATGTGGATCTATTTCGTTGTGAACGGGGCTGGCGGTGTTATTTTGCCGCCGCCAATTAACCCGTGAAGCTGCTTTGGTGTCGGGGCAATAGAAGCAAAAAGCAACCACCCCTGTTGCGTTGGGTGAAATATATTTCGCCCCCCCCCATTGCAGGAAAAAAGCAACCACCCTGTCCCTTCGGGCCACCCCTCCACAGAGGGGAATTGACTCGCAGATTATTTACTGGTGGTGGCAATGGCTGCGTTCAAGATTGCATCGTGGCTATTTTGCCTACGATGGTGTGTAATCCATGCTTCATTCCCCTCTGTGGAGGGGGGGGCGAAATATATTTTGCCCAACGCAACAGGGGTGGTTGGCCGCAACGAAGCCAGCCTAAAATAGCGTGGGTGGTTGGCCGCAACGAAGACATACGCGGGTTGCAGGGGGGGGGGCTAAAACGACGTCAGCCGATGCGATTAATGCACCCCGTAAGGGCACGGCATGCCGCGCCCGACAACACATCTATCAACGCTTACTTTGTTTGCTGTTGTTGCACTGGTTTCCAATTGCGCCAACTGCAAACGGATTTTTGCAGATCAATCATATTTATCAAGCGACCTATCATACCAACTACAACGCGTAGGATAAAACCGCGCCCGCGACGCATTTTCTGTTGGCTGCGGCGTTACTTTTACGTGAAGCGCATATTGAATACCGTAAAGCCGATAGAGCCCACTAACGTCAAGTGACTCCCAAACGATGGTCTCGCGCCAATCCTCATTTTTACCGTTATAACGAAAATTGCGAATCGATAGTTCTAAGCGCAATCCGCGAAAATTAAATACACGTTGCGACCCATAAAGCGCATCTTGTTTGCACATGCCCTGTACCGCTTGTGCATACGAGAATGACCCTCGGCCTATTTTGGCATTGTCATCATATTCGCGCTGGCTTATAAGCAAAGAATCAAATCTATTAGAAACTGGAGAAAACTTACACTGCAACAGTTCAGCATAATTTGATTCCTCAACGTCATCAAAACCTGGATGAAAGCAATCTAGTACATATAAATCTTTACCACCTGGTGATTTAACAGAAACCTCAGCACGCTGATGCGCCGCATCAAATTGAACCACGCGTTCCATCGGCTTAATCTGTGGCCAAGTGCTTGGTGCGGCATAAGCCGAATTTGCGGTGATTATGAGCGCGAGGGAAAAACCTATTTGCGTTAGCAGTTTTAGCATGGTCACTTTGTTTCTGGCGGGCATAGCAATGCAATGGGGATTTTCAAACGCACGGTTGGATACCGTTATTACACCGCAAGGATACTACTTTGTTCTATTTGAATAACCAACAAATCGCGTCCCGAGCAAATGTTTATACTTTGTACGCAGCACAGGTTCTGGAATTTTATCTATTAAGGTGCCAGTTGTTGCCGATATCCGAAACCCTAAAAGTGCGCCCATGTTTCGGCAACTGGAGTGGGGCGGCACTTCGGCTACGAGTAAGATCTCGCTCGCGTTGGCTAGCCATCCTACAACGCCTAAATTGGGGCGCTCAGGTTCCAATGGATCGCAGCGTTGAAGCTGCATCATATGCGTAAGCACTTCTGGATCAATGATGATGCGATTGAGTTGTAGTGCATTATTGATTGTATAAATAGCAGTCTCATAGGTTCCGACGTTACCGCCTTCGCTCGCATCGACCGCAAATGATTGTGAGTTGGGCGACCACACTATTTCCGTCAGTGGCCTTGCGTACAGCATTTCGGCTGAATCGAGCGAACTAAACGGAGCGAGCGCAACGGGCGGCGTGCTGCCGTTGTTGAATAAGATGCCGTCCGGTGTGCCATTTATAGAGAATCGTCTTGAAGGCGACAGAACTTTTTTAGTTTTAAATTCTGACGAGGAGAAAGCGCGGCACCCACTTGCCGCCCAATGCCCCTTACATGGCTTAGGGCTTTCCGCTTTCAGGATTTGCGAATTGCTTTGCGCCACTACTGGCGTAGCTAAAACTAAATAGGCAATGCAGATTAATATTTTCAACATTATGGGCACTTCCACGTAGCCGGTACGCCGATAATCTCTGTTTCCATTCCCTTAATTCTACCAAATTTTTCGGCACCTTCTTGCGTTTTAAATCTGTAAATATCGAATCTAGGGACTTTATTTTTACGAATGTTTTTATCACCAACATCGCTAATAGTATATGTTGTGCCGCCAGTAAGGTGGTCACTGAGGAGTTTCGATAATCCTGGTGCAGAAACTTTGATTTTTCCAAAATTATCTTTGAGTAGTTTTTGCGATGCAATTCGTTCTTTTATTGTTCTAAACGGCAATCCAAAAATTGCAGGATTAATCGCAACGCTTTCATTAGGGGGTAGAAAACCAAGAGCACCATCAGGAGCTTGGTCTGGACCAATCGCTGAAAACTCAAAATTGCCTTTGCAGGTTTTTCTATCAATCGGAACTTCTAATGTAATAGGTTGCGCCGCCGTATTTCCATTGTTTTGCTTAGCAGCTACACGCGATGAATTAGTGCGCATAACAGGTGCACGCGATTTTCTGTCGCTAATATTGCTTATGGGGATCATAAATGCGCCGCTGTTATCGTCACCATTATCGCTAGGATAGTTAGCTGCACCCCAATTGCTGGGGGTGTCATACCTATCTAAGCTTTGTTGTGTATCACCGTCTCTAGCTGCTGCTTGCCGTTCGCCAAATGGGTAGCCCTGCATTTGGTTGCGCTGTGCGCGATCAACGTTGTTAGCACCATTATTGTAAGTATCTAAGGCATTTGCCAACATGCCTACAAAAGGGTTGCTGCTTGACGATGGCGCAGCCCTTGCCAGCGCTTCGCCCAGCGGAGTAAGCCCTGCCAGCTTGCGCTTGTCGCGCAAATAATCAGCTAGCCCACCCCAGTAACTATTTGTGTCGCCGGTGGTGTCGCTATCATATGCTGCATCGTCGATATCGTTTCTATAGTTGCCCATTATGGTCTCCAAAAGTTAGTACAGTCTAGTGCAACACCATTGGCGGTGTTGCGTAATTGCTGATGCGTTCTGCTTCGGCTGCGCAATTTGCGCGTTACGTTGCCAGCAGGTTTATTTTGATACGCGCTCAATGCCGCATGTCATCGCGCCGCCCAGTTTTTGCGAGTGGCAGGTGATGGCTGGTGGTTCTCGGTTAGCGCTAGCGCGTAACAAGTCAAGCGCGGTTATTAGTGCCCGTATTTAAAGGCCTAGCGATGGTGGGTAGGTTGTGCGTTATTGTGGTGCTGCTGGCTGTACGCTGGGATTACTTGGGCTATTTGCGGGCTTGTTGCGCTCGATAGAACTGCAGGCTTCATGCTTACTGCTCCGAAGGTTCGAGGAGCACACTTGACTATAGAGCCGCGCCTTACCAACATTAGTGGCATTGGTTGCATTAGCCGGATTAAGCTCCTGAATCTCGACTAAGTGCCTTAAAAGTAGTGATGCTACGAATTCATTTTCAGTAAACGAACGTGTTGTGCGCGCTATTAAATATTGCCATACCGCATCATCGTTATCGGCATAATAAATCCCTGCGCGTGCCATGCTAGAAAATAGCTTATAAATCCCCAAAGCCTCAAAACTATTTTTACTGGCTTTTAGGCGCTCCAATAAAAACGGAACCACTGCAGAACCGCGCTGTATGATTAATTCCTCAATATAGCCATTGAATGAATCGTAGTCATGCATACTATATATATACAATCGATATTGATCTGCTAGCGGTAGCTTAGACAGACTAAGTTTAACCGCTGCCTCATCTTTTAGAGGAGTAGAGAAATATTCCTGCTCTTCAAGCGCAGAAATACGCATTTCTGCGGGATTCTTAGGTATGCAGGCGCACAACGTTAAAACCATGCTGAATGCAACAATACACTTAAGGGCAAATTGCTTCATAACCGTATTCCTTTGCTAAGCGGGCTATCATTTTTTCTCAACGTGTTTTGCAGGAACTGCAAACGGATTTTCTCAGATCAATCATATTCGTCAAGCTCGAATGCAATAATACCCTTAAGGGCAAATTGGTTCATTGCCGTACCTCTTCGTTAAGTCGTCTATCACCTTGTCACTAAACTTGTATGCAGAGTTTTCATACGGATTTTCCTCATACCCAAATTTACTAGCCCAAATATAGCTTAATAAATTCATACCTTTACGGTACTGCTTAACGTGTGCAAGTTCATGCGCCAGCAAACCCAAACCGTCAGGTGTCTTAGGTTTATATCTACCGGGGCGAACATGTATGTCATTGTTTCGGGTTATGCCGCCAAATCCTTCTAGTAAATACCACGGCACAGTGCCATCATACAAATTAGCCTCTTCTAAATCAATCATATCTATATCCGTATCGGTATTTGTATCCGTATTCAGATGCCTTTTCTTGATTGTGTATGGCGTAAGCACACTTATTTCGCATTCGTTGAGCGGCCTTGATCCACTTGGGCTACGCCGCATATTTTTCTCTGGGACGCCCCAATCGCTGGGAATCTTACGTATTTTTAAGCCGAGCTGTGCATCAGCATTCCTACTAGCTGCCCGCAATCCTTCCCGCTGCAGCATCTTCGCTTGAAGATCATCAAATGGGTAGCTTTGTGTTTGATCGCGCTGCGCTTGCCGATCGAAACTATCGATGCCATCGTTGTAGCCACTTAGGTCAGAGGAGAAGGCGCTTCCTAAGTGCTGAGGGGTTGCAACTGGTGTACCGGCTCTTGCTAGTGCCTCGCCCAGTGCAGTAATCCCAACCTTTTTACGCTCGTCTCTATTGAAATCAGCTAGCCCATCCAAACTAACGGTATCGCCAAAATTAGGTGAGCTCTTAATTGCATTTACCTGATCAGTCATATTATCGCGCTGCGCTCGCTGATCAAAATCATCGGGGCCATTGTTGTAGGCACTTAGGGCTGAGGAGAACGCGCCCCCTAAGCGTCGCGGGTTTGCGGCTGGTGTACCGGCTCTTGCTAGTGCCTCACCCAGCGCGGTAAGCCCTGCCAGTTTGCGTTTATCTCGATAGAAATCTGCTAGCCCGCCCCATCCGCCAGCATCACCGAAATTAGGTGCGTCCTCAATTTCATTTACGTAGTCATACATATTAATATCTCCCTTGCGTGAAATAGTTTTGATCGACACCGTTGGCAATATCGCGTAGTCGCTGAACACGTTCTGCTTCGGCTTTAGCTGCTGCGGCTTGTGCTTGGCGTAGTTGCGCCTGCTCTCTTAAATCTGCTTCCTGAAGTGCCTGCATTTTGTTGCGGTGCTGAGTTTGGTCGTAACCAATCTGCCCATTTTGATACGCGCTTAATGCGGACGATAAGGCGCTACTCCAGTTATTACGAGTGGCTGATGGCGCACCGGCCTGCGTTAGGGCAGCACCGAGTGAGCTTAGCCCTGCCATTTTTTTCGGGTCATTAAAAAAATCCAACAACCCACCATAAAACCCGCCGCCACTGGCTGGGCTGTTGCCGATGCTGGCATTACCAGATTGCCAGTTATGCGGCCAGTATTCATTTTCTTCGTCATCCCAAAGCGCCATGATCTAAACTCCTAATCGGTCATAAAATACGTGTTTAATGCCGTCTGCATTCGTTATCACGGCATCGGGATAAAGCAATTCTGCTTCTTGCGCCATCACACCCATGTGTGTTTGCTCTGGCTGGCCTTTGTACGTAAATGTGTACACTGGCAGCCCATCGTCTAGGGTGCCTACGCGCTTGATGTTGTCCTTCATTCTGATGTCTGAGGTGCCTGCAACTTTCGCCGCTGTAGCCGCTGCCCCGCCCCCTCCGCCGCCACCGTTAAACGCGCCTACTAGTTGCGCAATAGAGCCTAACCACTGCTGCGTAGGGTTGCTAATCATCTGCTGGGTATTGGTCTGCGTTTGCCCTAGATTCAAATACTGTCCGTTTGCTTGGTTGTACCGATTTAACTGATCCCAAGGCGCGTTATACGTCGTGTTAGCGTTGTTATAAACATTCGCCAAGCCTTGCCCCATGCCTTGCTGGCCTTGCCCTGTAAGCTGCGCACCGAGGCCGTAAGCTTGTAAATCTTGGCCGCGATTGGCGGTGTAAAAGTTTTGCTCTTGTTGCCGCCCTTGCAAGCCAAGGTTGCCCATGCCTAGCGCGAATTGGTTTGCTTGGCCTTGGCGGTTGGTTTCGTTATTCATTTGCCCTAACTGCAATTGGGTATTGTTGCCCATTTGCCCTAGCTGGAATTGCGAGTTGATTCCAGCCAATTGGTTATCTGCGCCGCGATTACCTAAGTTGTAATTATTGTCTTGTGTGCGGTTGGCTAGCGCTAGTTGTCCTCGATTTATTTCGTAGCTGTTGTCCTGCGCTCGATTGCCAAGCGCAAGATTGCCAAGCCCCAGATTGTACTGGTTGGCGTTTTGGCGGTCTTGTTGCTGCAACTGTCGATTGTTTACACTGTATTGGTTTGCGGTTTGTTGGCGTGAGTTATCCAAAGTCCCATAGCCTAAATCGCGATTAGTTTGGTTTTGGTAATCTTGCTGCTGCAACTGTCGATTGTTTACACTGTACTGATTGGCAGTCTGCTGTTCCGAATTGCGCAAATTGCCGCGCTGCACATCTATACCGGCATAGCCTAAATCGCGATTAGTTTGGTTTTGTGCCGCTTGCTGCCCTACGCCGCGCAAGCCTAAATCGTACTGATTGCCTTGGCCTTGGCGTTGAACGTCAAAGCCGGTGAACCCTAATTCACGGCGCAAGTTAAGGTCGTCTCTTTGTAGCCCAAAATTTTGCTGGTTTAATGAGCTGGTCGTACCAAAGCGGTTCATTTCGTTGGACTGCCCCGCGTTAAACATGCGTTCAGCCGATTGCATTTGACCACTAGCAATAGCGGCTTGGGCGTTGGCTTGCATCGCTGCAATTGAGGCTTGCGCTTTACGGCCTTGGTCGGCTTCGTAGCTTTGTGAGTACATATTGCTGAGTGCACCGGCTAGGCCATCGGCTGCGCGTCCGGTGGCTAAACCCTCCGCGATACCTTGACGGCTGCCGCCTAGTTGCCCGTTTACTACCGCTTGGCTGCGTAGTGCTGGCAATGCGCCTTCAGTTAAACCGCGCCCGAATTGCTGGCGAATATTGTCCGCCACGCCTTGCAGGTTGGGATTATTGCCGCCGCCGCTATCGCCTTGATATTGTGGGGCGCTAATGGCTTGGGATACTTGCGTTTGCTGTGCTTGTGGCTGTGCGCCTAGCTGTTGCGATTGGTTAAAGCTGGCATTGCCGCCGTTAGTAGGCTGTTGTGCTTGGTTGAAGCGCTGTGAGGCTTCCCACGGGTTGGTGGGTTGCTGTTGCTGCATAGGGTTACCAAATTGCGTACCGCCTAGACCCTGAATATCGCCCATGTTAAAACGGGTATCTAGTGGGCTGCGTCCACCGTCATTCGCTTGATAGGGCGTTGACATTTGCGGGATGAAGGGTTGTGCTTGGGCTTCTGGCTGCGCTTGCGGCTCAGGCATGGGGCGTACGGTCACAGGCGTAGGCGCTTGCGGATTGTCCGTTACCGTGTACGGCTTAGACATTTGCGGTGTAAATTGTGGCGGCGCTGGCGCGGGTGCGCTATTGGCGTAGGGGTCAGGCTGCGGCTGTGCTTGCGCCGGTGGGGCGTACTGGTCTTGCGTCGGTTTCATCGCGTAACTATCGCCGCCCTTGTCAAAGCCATTAAAACCGCCGCCACCCTGCGCGATGAATGAGTTAGACGTTGAACCGCTGTAAGGGCTTGGTGAGCCACCAAAATTTGCCATGCGACCGTCGCGTTGGTATTGCACGTTTTGCGGGTCTTGCGGGGGGGCTGATTGACCAGTAGGCCGTCCGCTCATCATATTGTCACCTAAACCGCCACCAACGGGCGCAGCACCGCCGCCGCCGCTAAAGTTGTCACTTTCAGCCGCTGGTCGTCCAGTAGGCCGAGTGTCGCCGTATTTATCAATAGGCTGAGGCGGTCGCCCACCACCAAAGCCAGCGCCAAATTGGCTGGCTTGGTCTGCGGGTGCGCCCATGTATTGCTGAGTAGGATTCGGCAATGCTTCTGGTGCGCCCTTCATGCCCAGCATCGGATTCGGGCGTCCGCCTACGGTTCCCGCTGATTGTCCGCCCATGATCTAGCCTCCGCTGTAGTTGTTTTGGTTTTGCAGCATGCTATGGTAGCGCTGTTGGTTTTTCTGCCATTCCTCGAACGGGTCAGGCTGTGCCTGTGGTTGCGCTTGAGGCGGTGCTGGTTGCGATGGCTGTGCAACTGCGGTTTGCGGTAGTAGGCCATAGCCGCCACCTTGGGGGTTGCCTTGGGGTTGCCCGCCGCCTTGCCCGTTTTGTTTTTGCCACTTTTGAAAAAGGTCGGCTTCCATTTTCATTTGATCTTGTACACTCATTGTCCCTAGCGATTGATTAGGACTCCATTGCGCTTGTTGCCCTTGCGGTTGCCCCTGTGCCATCATGCTAGGCGGCATTGGGCTATAACCTTCAGGCAATCCGCCGCTCTGTTGTTGTGGACGTCCTCCACCCATGCCCATACCTTGCATCCGTGGGCGCATTCCTTGTCCGCCACCCTGCATTCCTTGCCCACCGCCATAGCCACCACCACTGCCGCCTTCCGGTCGCGGTTGGCGCTTGCTCATTAACGCTAAAATCTGAGCCATGCCGCTACCGTCGCCAAGTTCCCGCCCATTGTTGAACGGGTTGGACGCCATGCCGCCATTAAGCAAGCCTTGCCCAATGTTGACCATGTTTTGATTAGGCTGTCGGAATGCGTCGGACTTGTAGTAGTTGGTAGAATCCTGCATCGCCGCCTTCATTTCTGGCGACATACCAGAAGGGTCACGCGATGAATAAATGCCGTCCGCTGCAGCCAGTGCTTTTTGCATGGCTGCTTTGGCTGCGGGGTCTAATTCCTGCTTAGACTCCGACTTCACGTTTTTTGTTTTGTCACCCATTTTCGTAACACTCCATTTTCTTCAGTTTTAAATTCTTTAAGCGCTTTAATCCAGCCCTTGCGCCCCGTTGTTTCGATAGCATCAGAGCCTAACCACGCCGCTACCTGATGCGCTACCACGCTAAATAGGCCAATCCACTTGTAAAACTCACCACGCGCTGAACCTAGCAAGCCTATTAGTAAAATCTTGGTACCATCCCCCGCTACCGCGTTCATTAAAGTGCCAGCGCCAATCGGACGATCATCTTCATAAGCGATAACCGCGTACTCCGTCCCCGCATTAAGCCCATCACGTGTTGACTGAATAGTGATTGAGCCATCGCCACGCGCTACAGCTTTCTCAAAATACGGCTGCATTAGCGGCCAGTATTTTTCAACGTCTGCTGTTAAAATTATGTCTACCTTGATCTTGTCCTGGCTCATCCCACTCGTACCCATGTTCCCGCCAAGCTATAACGATGCAAACCTTCGCCCCCCCCTGTGGGGTTCCACGTGGAACCGTCTGCATACACTAGCCATCCGGCGCGGGGCTTATCTGGCGCTTTGTATTGCACCTTCAAGGCCATAAAATCAGTAGGGTCTACAAACGCCCGCGCTACTTTTTCCGCCTCACTATTTAAGTGGCTAGCCTGTGCGGCATCAAATGGCAAAGCCGGCGCTGGTCGGTAACTCATTAGTAGCCCCCCCTAAGTGTGACGTCCATATCCAAGCGCTTTAACCGAAACGCCGCGCCTGATTCCTTTTTAATGCGATAGGCTAAAAAACGCCCTGTAGCAAAACAGAATGCTTTGGTGTCTACACCTTTGGTATAGGTGATTTCAGGGCACCACGCAATAGCACCGTTCGCCACCATTTGCCCACCTAGTTGAATTTTGAATACTTGCCCATCTGGGGTATCAAAATTAGGTTGCAGGCTTTTTGCTGTTTTTACACTGGCAGGATCACCAAAATCTATCCCCGTGCGCTCAATAATAGAAGCGTAGTTAGTGCCATTAAAGGTGCTGTTAATTTCCGTGAGGTGAATAGAACCGCCTGCCAAAAGCAAGCGTGATTCTGCCTGACTGTAGGCGTTAGAATCCCATGCGCGAGTAACGGTGTCCCATGGATCTGTATTGACGTCCCAGCTATCACCCACCACGTAATTAATTAGGCCGGTATTGCCGTGATAACAATCGGGTAAATCACGAACCCCGAAGGCGTCAGCTTGCCAGTTCCACACCAGCGCCTTGCTGCATGCGGTTTTGCCCACTTCTGGAAAGCAAATCCAAGCCTCGTTTTTTTTCGGGTTGGTGGTGACAAAGCAAGCCTTAAAATTAGTAGAGTCAATCTGATTGAATAGCCAATCACGCATGCGCCCCGTGAGGATAGGCCGTGCTGCACCGCCATTATGTATATACACTTCGCCATTGCCCAGCACAATATGCCCGTTAGGAAACTGTGCGGCGCAGTTTTGCGACAATATGCCGAACTGGTTTTCAAGCCGCGTGATGCGGAAAATATCATTGCCGCCAACAAAATTAAGGCTGTAGTAGGAATCCTGTTTATAAACGATGTGCATATCGTTAAGCTGGAGCGAATCAACAACCGCCCCATCAGATTCGGTTAAGTCTTGGTCACCCGCTTCGTTACTAGGTAGTGGCGTCCAAGATGGCAAAGTACCAGCTTCAGCTAGGGCTGACCATCTAATGCGCTGCGGTCGCGCTACACTGGATTCAGTAAGGTTACAGGCAATTAGAAAGTTTTTGAACGGGCGAATTGATAG
Organism: Betaproteobacteria bacterium; assembly: GCA_031376425.1. Taxonomy (GTDB): domain Bacteria; phylum Pseudomonadota; class Gammaproteobacteria; order Burkholderiales; family Usitatibacteraceae; genus JANMDR01. Next base: position 3,584 of record JANMDR010000250.1, on the reverse strand, counting down.
AGCTCGCCAAGTGGTGTCAAAGCCAGTAAGCGCAGCACATGGTGTAGCGGGAACACCACCCCAAAACTGCGGCATGTCCACGCCATTATTAAGCACTGCCACACCGTTAAACGCGCCGCCTGTCCATTTGTTAGCAATAGTACCCGTGTAATCGCCGCCCACTGTGCGGGTGATGTTGGTATGGGTAACGCCATCCGTCACGTAAATTTTAGCCGTGCTCGCGTACACCCAATATCGGGCAGTATCGCGGGTAAGCGGCTGTAAAAATAAGGGCGCAACAGTAGGTGCGCCAAAGATTGCCGCTTGCCCTAGCATACGTTCAGCGTAGCCATCCTTGCAGCGAATGTTAGCGCCGTTGCTGAGACCATTAATAGGCAATTCAGCGGGTGCTAAATCGCTTAGTAAGCCTAGTTGGCCGATGTTATCAACGATTGGCATTACAGCGGCTGCACGTAGACAAAACCGGTTGTACCAAGAGCACCAGCGCCACCGGTAATAGTAGAACCGCCACCGCCACCGCCGCCAACACCGTAGCCTGTTCCTATCGCACCCGCGCCGCCTGTTCCTGCCGCACCAGCGCCGCCATTGCCGCCTCTGCCCCACGCGCTACCACCACCACCGCCTCCGCCTCCGCCATTGCCAACAGATGCGCCGCCTGTGCCGCCTGATACAGATACAGATGCGCCGATACGGTAAGCTGTTACCCCGCCATCTACTCCGACGTTCCCTAACCCCGCGCCACCCGCACCGCCTGATGCGCCAACACGGCTATTCGTGCCCCCGAAAGCGGGCATACCTGCGCCCCCGCCGACCGAAACAAGGAATTTTCCAAACTCAGAAGCCCCACCTGACGCCCCAATAACAACGGCAACTTTTGCACCTTTTGGCAAAAATATGGTGGATTCCGCCAACCCCCCAGCCGAGCCACCAGCACCGCCAGCAAACGCGCCGCCGCTGTCTCCCGGTTGCCCATTAGTGCCCGGCCCCTGCGCAACCACAAAATATATCCCATTTTTTGGCGCGACGTACTCATACGTGCCAACTTGGTCGTAAAATTTACCAGTATTGTCGCCAGCACTACCAAATGGATTAAACGCACCCATTACAAGCGCCCCACCGTAGCCGATACCGCAATATTGCCACTAGTCGCCACCAGTAGCGCACCAATAAGCGCCTCATTCGCGCCTAAAAATAGGCCGCTAGAATCGTTAACGCTGTCATTACCAGCATTCAATATTTTAGTATTGGCAATGGCGCTAGTATTGCCGCTGTTAATAGCAATGCTCACCACAAACTTAGGTGCCACGCGGTAAATCTCCGCGCCGGTTTGCACTGCCGCCTCGTTTGTCCATACGGTGCCGCTGAACGTCAGCACGGTTGCTGTTACTGCCGTTACGGTGCTGATTGCGCCATTGTTTGCCGCTACTGCCGAACCCCATAGCATGGCCTGTTGCCCTACCTGCCAGCCGTCAGTGATGAAGGAGCCCATGCCGGTTCGGGTAAAAGTGTTCTGCGTGGTGATTACCAAAGTGGTCATGCTCGATACACCCAATGGTAAAAAAGTGGGCACCACCGCTGCTGTGACGGTGCCACTGTAAAGCCGCAGATCACGTGCGGTGCTGTCTGTGCTTACTGCTGTAACGTCGATTACTCTACAGCCGCCCGTTAATACGCGTTGCTCGATCGTGGATTCATCCGGTCGTGCAATCTCTGCTACTGCTGCCGTGGCTGCGGTGAGTGCGGCTAATGCGGTAGCGGGATATTCCGGCACCAACACGCGCCCCAATACGCCAGTGGCTGCTACAAATGCCGCTTTGGGGTTATCGTAACCGCCGGGGAACTGAATATCTAAAGCCATTAAAATAACTCCTTAAAGTGTAAAAGCGTACTGTGCGCGGCGAATTGTCCGGCGCAACACATGCGGGTTGATTGCTTTAAATCCCGTTACCGCCGCACCGCTGGCATCGCCACGAATTGCCCGACGCGCACCGGCAACAATGGCCACAGCGGGGCTAGAGCCAATCAATGCCGCCACCTGCCCCAAGGTTGTCGCCTGTGTAGATAGCACCGCAGTAGCCACAATCAGCGGCTGGCTAAACGTGTGCGAGCCTGACCATACCTGCCCCGCGATTAATCCGCGTGCGTTAATCTGCGCTTGCACGCCAGACGTCACGCCAACGGAATAGCTTAATTCTGTACCCGTTGCTGTGATCGGTGTGCTGGCATTGGGCAGTGTGTTCTTCATAATCTGCTTAAAGGCACGCAAATGATTGTCGCCTTCATTCACCCCCTCGGAACCCGTGGGGTACAGGGGGTCAAGGCTGGTTACGGTTCCGGTAAGCGCTTCAACTGGCATGGTTAAACCCTCCGCACCGTAGGTACTGCGCCGCCCATTCTTTCAACACATTCCACCCCTTCAAGGGCTTGCAGCGCGGCTTCCAGCTTTTTTTCCCAAATTACAATGCGCGGGTCTTCCAGCATAAACGGCGCGGCTTCGGCTAATGCTGCCCATAGCAACACATCGGGCGCGTTGAGCATGAACCAGTTGGTAGGTGCTACATCAGATAGCGCTACGGGTGCCGCGTAATAGTTGCAGCTAACCTCGTAGGTAGTTGCATCTGGCACAGGGCTAAATAGATATTGATTGCCCACTTGTGCAAACACGCGCGGCATTCCTGCTGCGTCATTACGCGCATAAAAGTTGATTGGCGTTACCCGTTCAAGTGGCGTGGTGTTGGCATCATTTAAGGTGATGGATTTAAGCGATAGCATATTGCTAGGGATGGTTGCCCCCCCTGCGGTAATGGGCAGGCTTACGCTCGCTTCCATGCCGCGAATGCGTAGGCGGCGATTAATGCGCAGCTCACCCAAGGCGATAAAGTTGGGAATATCCGCCGCTAAATCAGTGCGCTTTAGCCATGAGCCGATGGCGGTTTTAAGCTCTGAATAGGTTGCGATTGCCATTATTTAAGATACTTTTCACGTGTGCAAAATGCGGGGGCTGCTTGGAAAAGTTGCTTAATAGCCGCTTTGTTGTTCAATGTGCCTTCGCGCATCATTCGCTCTACCTGCCACTGTGGCAAAAAGCCCACGTGCTTTAGGCCGTCGCCCCATTTCTCGCCAGCGGTTACGGCTCGCATTTCTTGCGCGGTATCTAGTGCCAAGGTGTCATCAAATGTTTTTTTGATGATAAGGCCGTCACCTTCTTTTTTATACTCAGTAATTGCGTGTGTTTCAGCGTCATATAGGCGCATGCCGTGCAGTTCATCAGCGGTAATCTTCATCGGTATTTTTGCGCTGGCTACTGCTATTAACAGTAGCCAGCGTCTCCTTAAAAGTTAGAGATTAAGGTGTCAAATCCGCAATCTTCCCCTGTGCCCGTTCAGACAACACGCGCAAGGTGGTATCACAGATAATTTGCTTACGAATGTTGTCACCCGTCACCGCTAAATCTTTCGTGAAGTAAGGGCGGAAATAACCCACTTCCACAAATTCTTCATTGATGAAGTAGGCGGTATTCGCCGCACTGGTTGCCATCACATAATTAAGACCTCTGCACAACTGAACTTTCAATCAAGATTGCT
>JANMDR010000234.1:0-23464 GCA_031376425.1 Betaproteobacteria bacterium | reverse complement strand
AAGAACACTGAAGTTACCCTCACCGTGTTTCGCGACACCGCACAGAATAAGCAAAACTTTAACGTGCGTAATGGTGATTGGTCGCAACTGCGCACTACTTTAGAAGCCGCACCCCGTGATGGCGCTAGTAATTTACATGCTGTAGATAATGCGCAAAATGTAGGCGAATATTTGCTATTTAGTGATGGACTATTTAACTATGGCGCGGCTTTCAATACAGCATTACCAAAGTTTAATGCGCCGGTGTATGCCGTGAATTCAGCATCTGAAGTAGACGGTATCGTGCTGCGTCAGCTTTCGGAACGATCAAATTTAGGCGGTCGATTAGTAGACTTAACCAAGCAATCTGCTGAAGATGCGCTGGCACAACTACGCGAAAAAGTGCGCACCGTGCGCGATTTTAAAATTAATGGCGCAAGCGAAGTAGTGCTTGGCTCTAACATCATCACTAACGGCAATATTGTCGTGGCGGGTGTGTTGGATGACTTCGCTGCGCCGTCATTAAATGGCGCGAAACCCGCAATTTCAGTGACGCTGCAACTTGATGGTGAATCCGTACGCACGATCAACGTGCCAATCACGATTGATGCCAATAGTGATGGTAGCGCACGCCGCTGGGCGATGTTGCGCATCAACAATTTAGATGGCGAGTATCAACTTAACCGCGCCGAAATTCGCCGCTTAGGCAATAAATTTGCGCTAGCCTCACGCGAAACATCACTGATCGTGCTCGATACCGTGCAAGATTATGTACGACATGACGTTACGCCTCCCTTGGCCTTGCGTAAAGAATACGACGCCCTAAAAGCCCAAGGGCAAACCGTGGCACTTGCCGATAAACGCAAGCATATTGAAAATGTCATGGCGCGGTTTAGTGAAAAAGTGACGTGGTGGGAAAAGCGTTTTCCCAAGTATCCAAACAAAGAGCTCGCTGAAGTTGCCAAACGCGATAGCTCGCGGACAGCAACATTAGGTATGCGCGGTTTGGCAACTGACGCCTCGCCTGCGCCATCAGCGCTTGCACCTCCACCCGCACCACAGGCACCACTAGCGCGAGCGACTCCAGAAGCTCGTAGAGAAATAAGCGCTGATCATGTCGCCAGTGCTCCAAGTATTGCGTCCGCACAAGTAGCGGGAAACCGCACCGCCCCTCAAGTCGCCGCTAAGGCCAAAGATCGTCTACAGGTTGGCGACACCAATGGAAACACCGCTAGCAACTCGACAACTGCATCTATTACGCTCAAGGGTTGGCAAGCAAATTCACCCTACTCTGGGCGTTTACGTGAAGCTGAGGGCGACGCGGTGTATCGTGCCTACCTTGATGAAGCGCCAAGCTACACCAATAGCAGTGGTTTTTATTTGGATGCAGCAGAAATATTGTTTGAGAAAAAACAAACTGCATTGGCCTTACGCGTGTTGAGTAATTTAGCTGAAATGAACTTAGAAAATCGTGGCCTGCTACGCATTTTGGCGCAACGATTATTGCAGGCAGGGCAGCCAAAATTAGCCATTCCCGTACTCCGCAAAGTATTGCAGCTAGCACCGAATGAACCACAATCTTATCGTGATTTAGGCTTAGCATTAGCGGCGGATAAACAGTACCAAGCGGCTATCAATATGCTCTATGAGGTGGTGGAGCGCCCTTGGCATAACCGTTTCCCAGAAATTGAGCTAATTACTTTGGCGGATTTAAACGGCATTTTAGCCACCGCTAATGAAAAACTAGATGTAAGCAAAATTGATCCGCGCTTTATCAAAAATATGTCGCTTGATTTGCGTGCGGTACTAACCTGGGATGCGGACAATACCGACATTGATTTATGGATTACCGATTCGCTGAATGAAAAGGTTTTTTATGGCAATCGCTTCGGTCGTCAAGGCGGTAGAATGAGCTTGGATTTTACCGGTGGCTATGGACCTGAGGAGTTTTCATTGCGCGAGGCAGCGCCGGGCATCTACACCATTCAAGCACATTATTATGGCAGTCGCAGTCAAGTAGCAAGCGGGCCAACGACATTACAGGTGGCCGTGACCACGGGTTTTGGTCGTGCCACAGCGAAGCAAAAAGTGATTACGCTCCGTTTAAAAGACCGCGCCGAGCAAATTTATGTAGGGCAAATTGAAATTGGTAAATAACTGCGGTGCAGATAACGGCGTTTAGGTGTGGATCGAATACGAAAAATCTGCTTTTTTCCGTATTAATGAGTCAGATTGCCCCTAAGCTCCGTTACACTTGCGCCATGGAACAAAAATCACCCGAAGAAGCCTCATTTTTAACTGATGAAACGCTGATGTCGCGCTATATGCGCGGCGAAAATCAGGCGTTCAATTCGCTCTACACCCGCCACAAACCTGCGCTGTTGGGCTTTATTGGCCATTTGTGCGCGGGCAAATTGCCGCATGAACGTATAGAAGAAATTTTTCAGGAAGTCTGGCTTAATTTAATTCAAGGTGCTGAACGCTATGTACCTAGTATCAATGGCGCTAGTTTTCGCACCTATCTTTACACTTTGGCGCATCGTCGTGTGGTGGACGGTTTTCGCGCCGCAGGGGCAACAGCAAAAATTATTTCTGACGTACAAGCATGGGATGGCGATGATGTTAATTCAGATTTTGGTTCGAACCTTGCGCAAGGCATTGCCAGCCGAGTAGATGAGCCCGATACCCGAGCCGCAGCACAGCAACAGGGCGCGGCAATTATGCAAGCGCTGGCCGCATTGCCCGCACCGCAGCGCGAAGCATTTTTGCTATCTGAGGATGCGGGACTCACCGTTGAAGCGATTGCGCAGGCTACGAATGTAAATGTTGAAACCGCAAAAAGCCGCCTACGTTACGCCGTGGCTAAATTGCGCGATGCACTGAAAGATTACCTATGATGATCAATGGAGAAACTGTTGCCGCACCAAAGTTGCCGCCTACGCCAACCGCGCCAACAACGCCACCTCAGCCATTGCCACCGCTACCGGGCGATGTCAATGACGCGCTACGCAACGCTTATAGCGCCGCAAAAAATACCATAGAGCTACGCCCCGTAATTGATCAAACCATACTGAATGCTGCACGCGAAAACGCGCGGCAATCTATCCCGTTTTACAAAAAAATACCTTGGTACACCCAATTTAGTATGGCTGGTGCGGTATTTGGATCGCTATTGTTAAGTGCTGTGGTGCTGTACAAAACCGTGGTGCATAAACACGACAAAGCCATCGAAGAAATCGTGATGGCAGAAGCGACTGTAAAAAACGAAGAGGCTCGCAAAAAAGCACCGATGGTGGTGAGTATTTTGACGGAAAACGGTGCCGTACTTGCAACTGCGCCCGCCACTGTATCTGCCAATGCACCTGCAGAGCCACCCGCAAAAGTTGCGACAGCCACAATAGAGCCTGCGAAGCCAGTGATTATGGCTGCAGCTACCCCTGTGCGAGAAACCAAGACTGAAATTGCGGCCACCATTTCGCCTAAGGTGCAAAGCGCCGTAATTGTAGAAAGTGCGAAACCGGTCGCGAAGGCCGATGCCGACCTTGGCGCACGCGCGCAAAACAAAATCGTGACGGCAGATGCTACACCGCTTGCAAAGGATCTCAATCGCAGCCGTACGCAAGTTACTGGAGCAACCGAACAAGCGGCTAACGCTGGTGTTGGCAGCGTCTCTAAAGAAAAAGAAGCCAATATTGTTGTTGCCCAACTAACGCCTCCACCCGCAGCACCGGCGCCTGCTGCTGCGCGCGCACTAGCACCGCAAATAGTCGCAGCTCCTGCGGCACCGCCAGCAGCCCTTGCGCCACCTGCCCCTGCTACGTCCACCCCTATAGAAACTGCACCAGCATGGCTCAACCGAATAGAAGTACTGCAACGTGCCGGCAAAACCGCACAAGCAAAAATCGAATTGCAGGCGCTGCTAAAGCGCTATCCTGATACAGTATTAAGCACGGAGTTAAAACGCTTGCTAAGCAATTAATTTCGTGTGTCAAATAACTAAAGATTCAGATAAGTAGTGATTTTCCGCTAATAGAAGCAATCATTTTGCGTTATCTAAGAGGCAGCATATGGGATTTTTTCAAGTCGTAATCGAGGCATTCCGGGCTATGAGCATGAACCGCTTGCGTGCAGGATTAACCATGCTGGGTATCATCATTGGCGTGGGTGCGGTGGTGTTGATGCTTGCCATCGGCGAATCAGTGCGCTCGGATATTAATCAACGCATATCCGCTATGGGTTCGAATTTATTTATCGTGTTCCCCGGTACCCAAACCTCTAACGGCGTGCGTGCTGGTCGCGGTGCTGCACAAACGCTAACACAGGCCGACGCGCAAGCGCTAGCCAAAGTAGACAACGTAGAATTTAGCGCACCCATCTTAAACCAACCGTTTCAGCTTGCTGCTGGCAATAATAATTGGAATGCCATGGTGTGGGGCGTTACCCCAGAATATTTTTCCATCAAAACATGGGAAACAGATCAAGGCAGCTTGTTTGGTGAAGTAGAAATGCGCTCCATCTCGCGCGTGGTGGTGCTAGGCCGCACCGTTGCTCGCACGCTTTATGGCGAAATGAATCCAGTCGGGCAAATGCTGCGCATACGCGGCAAGCCGTTTGAAGTCGTCGGCGTGCTGTCCAACAAAGGCAGCGACTTAGGTGGCAACGACCAAGACGACGCGGTATTTGTGCCTCTAAGCGCGGCTCGCCAACAGCTCATGCGTACTTGGTTTCCCGGTTCTGTTAACTTAATCATGGTGCAATCGGCACGCGCTGATCGTATGAAGGATGTGGAATATGATTTGCAGCAAACCCTAAGAATTCGCCACCGCATTCGTGAAGACCAGGAAGACGACTTCACCGTGCGTGATCTCTCGGCTATCGCTGAAGCTGCCCAAGGTATCGCCACCATGCTCACACTGTTACTCGGTGCCATTGGTTCTATTTCACTGCTAGTCGGCGGTATCGGCATTATGAATATAATGCTGGTATCAGTCACAGAACGCACCCGTGAAATCGGCATCAGAATGGCGCTGGGTGCCAAGCGCCGCGATGTACTGCTACAGTTTTTAACCGAAGCGGTGGTCATTTGTGTCTGCGGTGGTGCATTGGGCGTAGCCATGGCCTATGCAGGCGGTATGGCTATCACTAAGTTTTCGCCATTAGCGGTCACCATCACCGCATCAGGCATCATTATTGCGTTTACCTTCTCGGCCGCCATTGGGATATTTTTCGGTTTCTATCCTGCCAAGCGCGCATCGGCACTGAAGCCGGTGGAGGCATTAAGGTACGAGTGATTTTTTATACTGCTGTCCGCGCTAAAGAAAGCCTTCTTTGGAGCGTCTCCAAGAAGGAGCTGGTTGGACTGGCCAGTCCTCCTCGCGTTTATGGCTTTTTGACCGCTCTAAATTCTCCTACTTCTCCTTTTTCTTCACCGGTACGGGGTCTGCACCTTCCCCCGCCCTCACCCGCGACATCTGTACTAAGCGCTTGTCCATCTCGCTCATGTTTGCGGAAATTTCGCGCACGCCATCCCAAATACTATGATCGAGCCGCATCTTATGGTTCATCGCGCTGAGCATCGGCAGCAGTGTCTGTTCATAGCTTTCGGCCATGCGCAGCATGGCGTTCTGTAGTGCAGCATGGTCGGGTAAGTTTATTTGCACATCAGGTTGATTTTTCATATTGAGCTCAGTTTGTTTAGTGAGGCTGGCAATTTGCGCACCGATGTCGCTTAAGGTGTTTGCAACTTTAGTTGCGCCGTCTGCATCCGCACCGCCTTGCTTGCGCAGGCGCGCAACATTTGCGAGCAGAGACTGCCATCGCACTTGCTCTGGTCGCGTAGGTTTACCTAGCAGATGCGCAAGCTTTAGAAGATTTTCTTCTGCACCGGTAGTAAGGGTTTGCGCTTCACCGCGATAATGATCAAGCAGCAAATTATTTAGTTCCTCATCGCGCATGAGTGCAGACACTTTTGGTGTGAGCTTAATCATGTTGCGATAGCTGCCTTGCAATTTAAAGGGCGGTTCGATGCGGTTCAAATTATCTTGAGCCGCAGAGGCAATATAGGTTTTATTTACCTGCAATAAGGCATCGCGTACTTTAAATAGGCGCTGTAGTACGGCAAGAATCTCGCTGATTTCCTCTGACGTATAGGGGTGCTTTAACTCGCCGACACCGCTATTTGCGGAAATAGCTAGACCTTCAGTAGCCATGCGCAATAACACATAGATGTCACCAGGATCGCGCATCGATAAAGGCTGTAGCACGGGATGTGCTACCAATGCATTCTCAATATATGACATCGCAAATACGTCTTCATGACCACTTAACACATCACCCAAATTATAAATATCAGCCCGATTAGCCAGCATATCGGGTATTTTAAACACGGCACCGGATTCAGTATAAGGATTACCCGCCATCACGATGGCGAAGCGCTTACCGCGCAAATCATAGGTATGATTTTGCTCACGCCATACACCTTCGATGCGCCGCGTACCGTCTGCAAGGCCAATAAATTTTTGTAGGAACTCCGGATTGGTGTGCTGAATGTCGTCTAAATAAAGCATGACATTACTGCCCATCGCCAATCCTAAATTTAGTTTCTCCAATTCGACTTTGGCAGCGCTGTTAGCCGTCTGTGTTGGATCGAGAGACACCACGTCATGCCCAAGTACTGGACAGTTTATGCGCACAAAGATCATGCCTAAGCGGTCACACAAATATTCCATTAGCGTTGTCTTGCCATAACCTGGCGGCGAGATAAGTAGCAGCAAGCCCATTGAATCAGTACGACGTGCATCCCCAGCCGCACCAATTTGCTTGGCTAAATTATCACCCACCATCGGCAAATACACTTCATTGATCAAACGACTGCGTACAAAACTGGAAAGCGGTTTTGCTTGAAATTGCTCTAAACGTAAACGCGCTTTTTCTTCCATCATTAAAGTTTGCCGCAACTGCTGCAACTGTAAAAATGCTGGCACCACGACTTTGCAGTGATGCTGCAATCTCCGCAAGAAATCATTGAGTTGTAGCGTGTGTGATTGCATACTTTCATGCGTACGCAATAGTGCATGCTGGCCTAATAAACCACTCACTGTTTTTTGTAAGTCGGTTGAGAGCGTATTTCGATGAAAATCAACGAGCAACGCCGCCGCCGCTTCTGGTAGCACGCTCATTTGCTGCGCCCGCCTCTCGCCTGTATCTGAGCCTAAATCTGGTGTGGCGATATGCGCATCCACAAAGCTTCTGAGCCACGAGCATGCTAATTGCCAACGCGCATTCAAACTCAATAATTTATTTTGCCAGGGTGAGGCTTGGACGCCAGCTGCAAAATGAACTTGAAGCTTTTTTACCAACGTTGCGCCAGCCGAACTTAGCACCCACTCATGCAGACGCGGTGCTGCAGTATTTGTCGTTGCTGCGCCCAATTCGGCGAGCAAATAAGCGGCACTTTCTTGCGCTAATAGGTGCAGTGGTTGGGTTACAGGGTCAACTAATGAGTGAATCTCTAGTTGCTGCGCGATAACGAATTTTTCAATAGCATCTGCCGTGATGATTGTGAGTTGCTTTAGCAAACTATCGCTACCGAACTGCTGGTGCATTAGCGTTGCCTGTTGCGCTTGTAATTGCAATGCTTGCGATGCCACGGGTAACTCGTTTTGGTGCGGCAACGGCGTAGTAGCGTGTTGCCAAAAAAGCAACGCCAAGGCTCGGCATAAGGGGTTATAACGCAAGAATCCGGCAGTAGCCAACATTGGCGCTGTGGCACGTAAAACAAGCGCTGCATCGCTGTCATGCACGCCTTTTTGATATGCCTCTTGGTACCGTGGGGCGGCAAAACGCCGTACTACGTCGTCCAATACAGCAACATCCGCATTAGCCACGTCCGCCAGCAATTGCTTAAAGGTAAAGCCTTCGCGATTCTCCTGCGCAGCCAACACGATTTGGTAGGCCAAATACTCAGCGCGATAAACTGTTGCGCTCTCGGCGATGGTATCTAGCTGCCAATAGGGTTCGAGGGTAGCAAGCCTAGCATCTTCAAACGCTAAAAAATAATCTGTACCGGTGAGATGATAGCTGAGTTGCTGCTTGTGTATTACGATACTTAGATCAAGGGTTTGTTGATTGATGGTGAATCCGTGTTGCCCTAAACGTATGACGTTGCCACCACCCAGCTCGTTGCGATCGCGAACGTTGCGAAGCCCTTGCTCGCGTTGATTTTTAAGCTGCCCGCTTAAGTCATCTGCGGCAACATCACTGCCTAGCTGGCGCAGATCCGCGATGCTGTTTTTTAGTTTCTTTATCAAGGCATCAGCCGCAAAATAGGCTTCTATTTGAGCCGGCAAATCAAGCGCCGCAAGACGCTTCGGTACTCCTGCTAAAATTCGGTGTCCGGCCTCTTGAATGGTCTGCACTCGTTTGGTTCGTGCCGCTAGCAATCCTTGTTTACGAGCTTCAAAAGCCGCATACACGCTTTCGCGCTTGAAGGCTATTTCAGACAAATAACTGTCTTGTTCAGTAAATCTGCCTTCTAATTCTTCGAGCTGCACTAGCAGGCGCGTTAGTTGCTCATCGCATTTCTCTGATGTAATAGCTTGCTCAAGCGCACTTTCAACTGACTGACCTAGCAGCGCGAACTGCGCAGCAAATTCAGCGGCGGACTCAGTTTGCGTCAACGCCTTGCGATGCTGTAGCACCTGCGCTCGCAGCTTATTCACCTCTGCAAAAAAGCCGGAAATGGTGCTCAGTATTTTAGTACGCAACGTAGCATCTGCTACATTTAACGTCGCGAGTAAATTTGTTAGGCTACCTAAGCTTTCGGCGGTTTTGTCCAATACCGCAAGCAACGGTGCGAGTGCTGCCGTGGTGAGGCAATTTGGAAGTTGCGTGCGTTGCGCCGCTAGTGCTGTGTTGAGCTTATTAAAAGCATCATCACGACCCAAAAATGAGACGGTAAGCCCAGAAATACGGCCTTCCTCGGCAGCTAGCTCGATTTGCAGTTGTTGCAGCTTGGCAGCATTGATATAGCGCTGACCTTCAAGCACGCTTAACTTACCTGCATTCAAACGAATATGCGCTAAAGCATCAGAAAAGTCCGTTGGCGATTGCCATATTTTGCTAGCGGTATCAGTTAATAATTGACGATTTTCAAGCTCCGCTTGGGACAGTGCTTGTTGTGCCTGACGCTGCACGGCAGCGACTTTATCAAACTCATCCAGTGTATTTTTTGCTACTTCAATGATGTGCAATAGGCTCGCAGCTGCGGCACTTATGGAATCATTTTGGAGCCAGTAATGACCATCAAGTGTACGTTGGCATTGCTTAATCAGCGTTTCATAAACAAATCGCGACGGCAACTTACTTTCGCCGGTGTCACTTTGTTCACGTACCAACTTAGCCACGCTGTAAAGCTCCGAAACACCACGTACCAATTCGCGATTACCAATTTTACCGAGTGCTGTTTGGCGCGGTGCTTGTTGGGCAGCATGCTCATCACTTAAAAACGGAGTTTGCCATAATTGCATGCCGTGATTACGGGTTGGCTCTGGCGTTTCTTCAGTAAAGAGTAAAATTTTTCCGTTATCAAATCTGGCATAGCCCTGCGCCACCAGCGGCTGTGCGAGCGTTTTTGCAATTAGATTGTAGGCCAGAAGTACATAGGTGCCAGCGGTAAAACCATAAAAAACATAAAGCACATCTTCCCCATTTGGGGCTAGTACTCGTCGCTTAAACTTTAAATCGCGCGGCATATCAGCAAACTGTTTATGCTCACCGCTTTGTAAAATGTATCCATCGGGAAACACAATGCCGTGATCTTCTGGCAATTGCACGCAAGACTCACCAATGGCATCTACGCGCATGACTACTTGCGTTAGGCGATTAAAGGCCAAAAAGCGCACTGCGGTTTCACGATATGGCTTAATGCGCAGCAGTATTAATTGCCCTACCGCCGCGTAGGCTACCTCGGCATCGGTAAGTGATTGGTTTTTGTCTTCTACCGGCTCAGAATAAATGCCAAGCCCCGTTTCGGTATTATTTTCAAGCTTGATAGTGAGATCGCCGCCAATGGTTTCAACAAATAAAATATCTAAAATATTGATATGCGGATACTTACCTATTACGTGTTGATCGCGGCTGGTGGTGAGCCATTCAAAATCATGCGTGGGCGGCAAGGCCATATCACGCTCGCCACGGTTGTCGATATAGGTGAGAGCGCCATTGGTTTCAATTTGCCAGCGAAATACGCGCAAATCAGTTGCGCGATCACCAATTTTAAAAGCGGCGAGTAACTTACCTTGGTTCACTCGTAACTGCGCCAATTGGGCGTTGCGGTAGTAATTATAAAGCTCAGTAAATTCAGTTACAAAACGCGGATCATTCAAAAATGAGCCGTCTAATTTTTGTACTTCTAAATTTACCTCTGCCCCATTTTCGCGCATCCGATAAAGCGCAAATACATCTGCCACACGCACTTCTTTGCGTAACCCGATGAAGACGTTATAACCAAACACCAGGCTTTCGCCAACCTGCACTAAATCCCGTGCTACGCAATTATTTTCGGTTCGCGCACGCGTGCGCGCTAGCAGCACGGTATCCGCACGGCCGAACTCGTCAAGGCGCGCACTATTGAGCGCCCCTGCCTGCTGCGCTAGACTGGCGCCATGCGCGTTAAGCCGAGTGCGCAATAAATCAAAGCTGCTTGATTGCATCGCTACGTCAACGCTAGGAGCAGTTACAGCAGCAGGCACATACTGGGCCGGCATTTTTGGTGTTGTTGAATCGTTAATTACGTCATTCATTAGTTTTATATTCGCTTCAGTTTTTTGTTGCAAAGCTCGCCATTAAACTCTTTAGTGCACTTTGCTGCGCGGGCGTTCCGTCCTTACCGATTTTCGTGAGCAGCGCCGCGACGGATAAATTTTGAATCTCGCCGGCCGAACTACCTAACGCACCAATCATGCCTCGCAAATCAGTCACCATATCGCGTTCACCGCTTAAATGGTCTTTCAAACCAATCTGCAAAGTGCGACTTTTCTCAATGGTGGCGTCAATACCTTTACCCAAAGCTAACGCACCTACAAAGCGCTCAAAATAATCACCTTCTCCACCCACGATATCAATCTTAGCGTTCGTCAATGCCTTGCCCAATACCTCCGCCTGTTCTCTAGCGATGTGGGTTTGCGCATCGATACCTTTATTGATCTGCTGGTTACTAATTTCAAGCTGCATACGGAATTCTTCGTGGGCACGCGTCTCCGCACTCATGGCGGCCATCGCTTCAAATTTAGCGCGTAAACCAACGGATTCCGCCGCAAAACGGGCTTTTACTACCTGAGCTTCGGCATCGCCGTGTGTGATGGTAGCGGCGGCGTCAGCTGTTTTTACTGCTGCCAGCGCCAAACCTAACTGCTCATTACCCTTAGCTTCGGCATGCATGCGCATACGTAAGGCCTCTGCATCAGCGCTACCCTGTTTTAACACTGCTTCAGACGCGGCAATTTTTACACGTGCTTCAGCTAGGCCTGGCGCTGCTAAAGTGGCTTCAGCGCCCTCGGCATCACGTTTCTTGGCTTCAGCACCTTTCTCAGCCACGCGTAAATTTGCGTCTGCCATGGTTAGTTGTTGAGCAGCACGATGCTTCGCTGAACGCTCTTCACCTTCGGCAGCTTTAACGGTGGTCAGCAATTTTTCCTCTGCTTGCGCTTCCGCAGCAATAATGATCGCTTTTTTGTTGCGATCAGCTTCAGCTACTACCCGCACTTCTTTAATCGCTTCTTCTTGCTCTGCAACGGTGCGTTCAACCACGATGCGCTCACGAATCACGTCGGCAATAGCTTTGCGCTGCACTTCAATGGCTTTTTCCTTATCGATATTTTGAAGTGCTACTTCCTTTTCTCGATCTACTATTTCAAGTTGGCGGGCGCGCGTAACGCGCTCTTCTTCAATTGCCACTGCGCGTTTGCGATTGTTTTCAGCCACTTCTTTCTCACGCATGGTATTTTCTTGTTGCACCATAATCAATTGTTCGCCAGCGAGACGCGCAAGCTCTGATTTCGTGTTCTCTTCTGCTTGAATTTTTTTAGTTTCCGCCTGTTCGCGCGCACGCACTGAGCCTATTTCACGAGATTGACGTGATTCTGCATCTGCCTGTTGGCGCTCAAGCTCCAAAATCGCCTCACGGGTTTCTACGTCTTTTTTCTTAATGCGCATTTCTTCGTCACGCGTTAATTCATTCGTACGAATATGTTGAATAGCAGTTAGCTCGGTAATTTTTTTAATACCTTGCGAATCCAAAATATTGTTGGCGTCAAGCTTATCAAGCGGGGTTTGCTCGATGTGATCAATAGCCGCATCTTCAAGAATATAGCCAGATAAGTCGTCACCAATTTGACGAATAATTTCATCACGGAATTTACCCCGCGCTTGATATAAATCAACGAAATCCATACCTTTACCAACCGTCTTCAAGGCCTCGGCAAACTTGGCGGAGAATAAGCTTTCCAATGTTTCTTGATCCGACGCGCGCGCGCAGCCAACGGCCTGCGCCACTTTCAACACGTCTTCGGTAGTTTTATTGACCTGAATAAAAAATGTAACACGAATATCTGCACGAATATTGTCTTGACAAATTAGGCCGTCTTTACCAGCGCGATCAATTTCAATCGTCTTCAATGAGATTTCCATGTATTCGGCTTTATGAATAATGGGATAAACCATGCCGCCAGTGAAAGTGACATCTGGCTGCGCGCGCAGGGTATTAATAATCATGGCATGACCTTGTTCTACCTTGTGATAGAACTTTGAGAACATCGCCAAAGCACCTAGTAAAACGATTGTGCCAATGCCTATTGAAAGCAACATAATTTCCATAATTTTCCTTTAGTTTTATATTCTGAAATTTTACTTGTAAGCCTAATTTTAAGATCAAACACCGCTATTGCGCGAGTTCAACAACCTCATATTGATTGGTCTTTTCGTCATACGATAAAATAATCGCAGCAGTGTTTTTGCCCAAACTGTTTGGGGTTTTTGCCCATACACGAATGTTTAAGCCTACACCCGTATCCTGTACTTCTGCACGGCCAAAAGTTTCATCTACTGTTTGCGTTGTTACTTTGCATTGCAGACCTACTAAACTGCTATTTGAGCGGGCGTGATGCTTCACAAATAGTTTGCGCAATGGCCGCACTAAGCGAGCCGATATAGGGATAGCAAATCCTGCTGAAAGCACTAGTGCAACCACGCCGATCCCAATTTTTAAGGTGTCGCCGGGCACTAGCACCAATAAATACTGTTGTGCAATTGCGGTAAACAACCATGTAAAAAACACCAGCAGGCTCGCCACAATGGATAGCGGGACACCACCTAGACCGAGCGCCACCAAATATCCAGCCAAGGTATGCACGTCTGCGCTGTCGTTATCCACATGGGAATCATGGACACCACCTACATCACTATCGAAACCGTCATGCTCATGATGCATCTCTAGGTTTTCGCCCAGATCAACTAAACCAATGATGGACAGTAGCCAATAGATCAGCAGGATAACCAAAAGTACGGTTGGTACAGCAGTGGGGAAGCTCGTGAGTAGTGCTATTAATTGCATATTTGCCTTTCTTAAGGCTTATAAAATTATTTATGCTACCTATTGGATCACTACAATGCGCGTTCGTGCCGTTGTCCGCTTGATGCGTTAGCGAACTCCATTAAGGTGCGATGCAACGCTTCTTTAATTGCACGTTTATCATCAGCACTAAGGCCAAAACGCGTCGCCAAAAGCTCATAATCCGCATCACTCAAACTGACCGTTAATCTCGGCCTTACGGGTTTGCTGGTAATGGGCAAGTGCAAAATTTTTCTAATCTGGTCTGAAGGTGAAAGATCGTTTTCTAATGCGGCGTAACGTACAGCAGCAATTACTTGCTGTTCGACGTCAAACGCAACTTGCACGGCCCGCAATGCCGCATCAGAGCTTGCCCATTTTGTTGAGCTAGCAACCATAATTACCCGTTTTTTTAACCGCTTTAGAGCAGATACCTATACTTAACTTCATTTGGATGAATCATCAGCTAGGCTTGCTGTAGCAGTTATTTGTGCTGGCTGCTTAATACGGTCTTTGAGCCGCGCCATGACTTTAGCGCTGCGGTTGGCACCGTCGCCAATTCCTGCTGCGGCAAGTTTTTGCTCTAGCGCGCGGCTGCTAAACTCGCCTTCTAAAACTTGGCCCGCTTGGAGCCTATCGGCCATATCTTGATGACGCTGTTTTATACGTTCCATAGATTCCTTTGCGCTAAGCAATTTAGAGCCACTGCTGCCCATGCTTTGCGAAATTGTGTTGGTTGCACGGTATACGCTTTCGGTGGTTTTCGCCATGGCTAGCTGCCGCTCGTGTTCGCGTAGCGCAGTTTCTGCTGTGCGAATTAGGTCCTTGAGTCGCTGTACGTGACCAGCATATTCTGCGTGGGATTTTTGCTGTTCAGCCAGTAAGTTTTCAGTTTCGGCCACTTTGGCAGCAACCTCTTCAGCCAAATTTTCTGCATTTTTTTGCAGCGCTTCCATAGCTAAGTTTTCAAAGCGCGCTATCTCACTATTGAGCCGCTCGATTTCACGCGCCGCTTGAATTTCCTTTGCCATTACTGCTGTTAAATCAATTTTCGCTTTAGCTACATGCGCTTTAGCTTCCACTATTTCTTGTTCGTAGATTGTGTTGGCATTGCCATCGACAATGCTATCGCCTAGCTCACGCACGTTTCCGCGCAGCATCGTTAAGATTTTGGAAAATACCGCCATGATGAACTCCTTAAGTTAAATATTGCGTAAATACTTCGAGTGCTTCCACCGCGTTGTCTGCCAACACTACGATCTCCGTCACGATATCTTCCATTCGGGAATCGGCCGCCAACGCGCCATAGATCACATAATGTTCGCCAATACGGCCAAAGTTAGAAAGCGGGATCGAGATATTTAAATCCATCATCGCTTCCAGCATTTCTACATGCCGTTCTGGCTTTACTTCTGCCTCGGTCCATAAATAACAAATACACAAAACTTGCGTGGGTGATGCAGTAACAAATACTGGCAATTCTTCTTGTCCTTCAATACTGACGCGAATAACCGGTACCGTTGCAGCATTCTCGCTGGGCAAGGCGGACGTCGTGACCCCGGCTGAGCCCAGGCGCTGTGATAGCAAGCTTTCCATTCCCAACAGCTGATTTATTACTTGATCCATAGTTTCCTCATATAAGCTGCCTAAATCTAACCTTGCTCAGGCATTACGCGGTTTTTGCTGTACCGCAACAAAGCTGATTCGACATAATATGTCCAGAATACGCTTACGACATAAAATGTCAAGCACCTCAATCATTATTTTTCCTAAAAGTAGCGAAACAGCAACCTTAAGTGCGACAACCCGCATCTTTTACCCAAAAAAACCTTGATAAACTACATATTTAAGGTGTCTTAGATACATCCTCGCGCTTTTATACCCAAAGAACTCGGTTTTAGTTACTCTTCACGGTACGATTTGTATCAAAATATGTGACTGCAAAATGTACGGCATCCTGTGTAACACTGGGTTTTAGGTTAAAATTATTCATAGTTTGGCGGACTTACTCGCAAAGCAATTGCTACGCATCATTTTATAAGATGCATAATTGCAACTACCACCTCTAAACATTTAGGCAGATGCACTGCAAAACCGGACGTACTTCGTAAAGGGAGGCACGATTGATGCGTCACCGCACTTTTCTTGAATTTGCCCGTTACCGATACTTAAAGCTCGCCGTCTTCCTTGCCATCGCCTGTGCGCTTGCGTATGGTTGGTGGCGCTATCCGCTTGGGCATTACGGTGGCACACCGCTTGGATATACCTTAGGCACCATTGGTGCTGTGCTGATACTGTGGCTAATGTGGTTTGGCATTCAAAAGCGCCGCTATCGCGCCACGATGAACCTCAGGGGTTGGCTCTCCGCTCACGTTTATTTGGGAACATCGCTTATCGTGGTGGCGACAATGCACTCGGGCTTTCAAGTGGGCTGGAATGTCCACACTTTGGCTTATGTGCTCATGTTGATTGTAATTACTTCCGGATTTTTTGGGGTATTTGCTTACCTACGTTTTCCACGCTTAATGACAGAAAATTTAGCGGAAGACACCCTTGAGAGTGTCAGTTTAAAAATTGCCGATATCGACAGAGAAGCCCGCCGTTTGGCGCTTGGTATGCCGGACGAAGTAAACAGTGCGGTGCTAAACTCAGTACAGGGTACTAAAATTGGTGGTGGCGTATTGGCGCAATTGCGCGAGCGCGTAGCCAATTGCCCGACTAGTCAAGCCGTTAAGGTGGTACAGGCCTTTGCGGCTGCGGTTAAAGGCGAAGACGCACAACGCCAGCAAAGTTTATATGCTTTGATGTTGCGCAAAGAGCGGCTTGTCGGCCGCGCTCGCGCCGATGTGCGCTACAAAGCCATCATGGATATTTGGCTGTATTTCCATGTACCTTGCTCTTTGGCACTGGTGGCGGCGTTAACGGCACATATTATCGCGGTATTTTTTTACCACTAGGCTATTACTCAATTAAGCTGTAAATCAATTAGGCTGTAAATCAATTTCAATGAAAACCACGCTGACCACCATTACACGCAATAAAAAAGGCGATGCGACGCTGACCGTACAGTCGGTAACGTCGGAAACCTTGCGTATTGGTCGCGGTGCTGATTGCAAACTACATTTATCTGATCCCAGAATTTCGCTATTGCATGCTGAAATCGTCACTAATGTAGATCACACTAGCCATATTGAAGCGCATGGCGGCACCGTTAGTGTCGGCGGGGAGATTACACTTAACGCCAAGATTAGTGTCGGACAGCGGATACTGCTTGGCCCTTTCGAGGTTATTGTTTTACCTATCACTGATGATGCGGATATTGCGCTGAGTGTGGAGCTAATTGATCCACTAAGTGATGATCTAGAAAGCGTGAAGAGCCGCATCAATGCTGGGCTTGCCAGCACGTGGCTATCTAAGCGTGTATTTAGCTGGATTGCGGCAATCAGTGTTTTAACGGTATTTCTAGCGTGGCCAGTATGGCATGCACTGGAGCGCGAAAAAGGCTTAGTGCTAAAAACATCGAACGCTACATTACTAAAAACTACTGCGACAAAACCGCTAAAACCTCTATTGTCCGCCGATGCCTCATGGGACGTGGGGCCACTTGCCAGCGCCCACGCAAGTTTTGGCAGCGATTGTGGTGCCTGCCATCAGCACCCGTTTAAGCAGGTACAAAATCAGGCGTGCGAAGATTGCCATAAAAAAATCGGTTGGCATTTTGCACTGGATACGCCGCAGGCAAAAACCGTGCACAATGCCGTATTTAACGATACCAACTGCAGCGATTGCCATCGCGACCATAAAGGTGCCAATGGTTTGGTGCGGGGTGATTCCAAACTTTGTACTGATTGCCATGACAACCTTAAGGCCAAGCATCCCCAAACCGGTGTAAGCGATGTTGCTGACTTTAGTAAAGATCATCCCCCGTTTAAGGTATCAATGCTATTGCGCGGCACTGGCTCAACCAAGAAGCCAAGCGACTCCAACACGGCTGCATCAAATGTACATATTGAGCGTATCGCGCAAACCGATAAAACCCGCTACGTAGAATCATCTGGCTTAAAATTTCCACACAATGTGCATGTGGATCCAAAAGGCGTACGCAGCCCCGCTGGCCGAGTGCAGATGGAATGTAAAAACTGCCATGAAGCCGATGAAACCGGTACCCGCTTCAAGCCCACCACCATGGGCGCGCACTGCCAATCGTGTCATTCGCTAGAATTTGAACCTAATGCCAGTTCCCGCCAAGTACCTCACGGCAAAATAGCCGATGTGATAGCCACAGTGCGCGAGCATTATGCGCTCGCCGCTCTTGGCTCAAATCTTGGCTCCAATCTCGGCCCCAACGCCGTGACTAATGTACCCGCGCCGTTCAATGCTGTTGAATACCAACGCGGCGCAAAGGAAGAAGTTACGCCCGCTGCGCCACAGCGAACATTGGCATGGGCAACTAGCAAAGCCAGCCAAATTAATCGAGAAATTTTTGAAGTACGTTTATGCTTTACCTGTCATGAAATTAGTAAAACAAAAAGCACCGCTGATGACGTTGCGCGGTGGCAAATTACGCCGATTGTCATCACCCAACACTGGCTGCCAAAAGCACGCTTTCCACACACAGCGCATGCAACTGAAAAATGCAGCAGCTGCCACGACGTTGCAAAATCAAAACTAAGCAACGACATTGCCATCCCAACAATTGAAAATTGCCGTGAATGCCACAGCGGCAATGTAGCTACTAAAGACAAAGCACCGGGAACCTGTGAGACCTGTCACGGCTTCCATACCGGTAGCCCTAAATCTGGTGTACCGCCGATTTTACCGGGCGCAAATCATCCAACTAGGATGCTAAAAGTGGGTACGGCGAAGTGATGCGAAAGGCTAATGATAAATCGTTTTTAGGTACTGTTATAGGTACTGCGCTAGCGCAAACTTGTGCCGTATTATTGCTCCCGCTAATACTCAGTAGCTGTGGGGGTGGCGGTGATTCCGGACCAAGCACCGCAGTGCCCAACACAGTTGCAGCGCCAAACACTGCCGATTTTCTCACCATTGATGATGTACAGCGTATCGTTGCACAAGGTGTTGGCGAAGCCACTGCACGCAAGCAACCCGCGACCATTGCCGTGGTGGATAGGGTGGGCAATGTGCTGGCAGTATTTCGCATTACAGGTGCTGCAAGCACCTTTAAAATTACCAGCAAACAGAGTAATAGCGATACCAATAATAATGGTACGACCCGCATCGATGGCGGGTTAGAAAACATTGACATTCTGCCCGATACCTTCGCCGCTATCACCAAGGCTATTACCGGTGCCTATTTATCCTCAAATGGTAATGCATTTTCCAGCCGCACCGCTGGACATATAGTGCAAGAAAATTTTAACCCTCGCGAAGCCAATCAACCTGCAGGCCCGCTTTATGGCGTGCAGTTTTCCCAACTTTCCTGCTCCGACCTTATGCGTCGTGCGGAACACGGTACAATCGGCCCGAAGCGCTCGCCATTAGGGCTCGCAGGTGATCCTGGTGGGCTGCCGCTTTACAAAAATAATCGTCTTGTCGGCGGTGTGGGCATCATTTCAGACGGCATTTACGGCCTAGATGCTGATATTAGCGATATTGACCAAAATAATGATGAGCTAATCGCCGTAGCGGCCAGTACCGGCTACGCCGCACCCGATGATATTCGCGGCAATCGTATTAGCGTCGATGGCCGCACCTTGCGCTATGTGGATTCCGAATCCATTCTAAGTGGCGGCGCAAACAATAGCGCATTTGCAAGCTTGCCTGGTGCCAGCGTGGCCGTTGGTGGCTACTTTGACGGTGTAATCCGCGCTGGCACCGCCTTCGGTTCCGCCGCATCCGGCTATCTTGCCGACAGCGCCGTATTTGCAGCGCAAAATGGTTTCATACTGATAGATAATGATGGCAAAAATCGCTACCCCGTATTGGCTGGCAGCGATGGTTTTTTAAAATCAAACGAAGTCGCCACCATTGCCCAAGAAGCCTTAAAAATAGCCAATCGGGCTCGCGCACAAATTCGTCGCCCATTGGGTTCGGCCGCACAGGTCACCATTACCGTGGTGGATACGCAAGGCAATGCTTTGGTATTGGTGCGCACACCTGATGCACCCGTGTTCGGCACTGACGTGGCACTGCAAAAAGCACGCACCGCGGTCACCTTTTCTCATCCTTCCTTTGCAGCCGAATTGGCAGGTTTACCAAGCTTCAACTATCTAGGCGCTAATGGTGCAACGGTGGCACCTTTTCGTAGCTTTAGTGAATACGTGGCGAGCACCCGCACGTTTTTTAATGATCCTACTATGTTAGCCAACGGCTTGGCATTCTCTAGCCGCGCCTTGGGCAATGTATCGCGCCCATTTTTTCCAGATGGTATTCAAAGCACCGAAGCGGGACCGTTTAGCACGCCGTATAAAAACTGGAGCCCCTTCCATTTGGGTTTACAGCTCGATTTAAATTACAGCGCGATTGTGGCCGCAGCTACAGGTTCCCCCAAGTTTGATTGCACGGGATTAACCAGAGCAAAAAACGGTATCCAGATATTTGCCGGTGCCGTACCAATTTATCGCAACAGCCAACTGGTGGGTGCCATCGGCATTTCTGGCGACGGTATTGATCAAGATGACATGGTGGCGTTTTTAGGTTTAGCTAACGCCGGAAAAGTGCTTGCCAACGGCATCGGTAACGCACCAAAAGCCATACGCGCTGACACGCTGGCACCAAGAGGTGAAGGCACTCGACTGCGCTACGTGAACTGCCCCGTCGCACCTTTTAACGATTCTGCAGAACAAAATGTTTGCGAGGGCATATGAGCAGAACACTATCTACAGCGCCCAAAAAACCGTTCATTAAAATTATTATCATTGCATTGCTTGGCACCACACAATCGAGCAACTATGCGCAAACGCCTATTTCTAAACCAGCGCAGAGCGATGAGGTGATTGAACGGCAGCGCCCCAATAGCGTCCCCCTAAAATATGAGTTACCGCCAATTGACCCTAAACAGGTGTCACCACCCACGCCACTGATGCCACGGGAAGCAATCGCTGTACCCGATCGTTGGCGCATAGTCGATGCGCTAGGCATTAAGTTTCCTTGGTATGATCCATATAACCATAATGTGTATAAAGGCGATAAACCTTTTGAACCATTCGCCAAATGGGGCACTGATTGGTTCTTGGCATTGTCTGCAATTTCCGATTCACTTATTGAAGCTCGTCGCCTGCCAACACCTGTCGGTGCACAATCTACGGCTGGCGCTAATGCCAATGATGTCTTTGGCCGCCCCCGCCAAACCGGGCTAGTGCAAACACTTATTTTTTCCGCCGGCATAACCAAGGGCAACACCACATTTAAGCCGCCCGATTATGAGTTTCGCTTTGTACCTGCCATTCAAATTAACCATGCCCGCACTAATGAAGTACGCGCAGTACGGATCGACCCGCGCCAAGGTCATAACCGCACCGATACCCATTTAGGCATACAGGAAGCGTTTGCCGACGTGCACTTGCGCAATGTTTCGGAGCGTTATGATTTTGATTCTTTACGCGTTGGTATTCAGCCTTTCACATCAGATTTTCGGGGATTTTTATTTCAAGATGTGCCGGTGGGCATACGTTTGTTTGGCACTCGTGATAACAATAAATGGCAATATAATCTGGCCTATTTTCGACGCCTTGAAAAAGACACCAATAGTGGCCTAAACGACGTCAACCAAACTTTACGGCGCGACCATATACTGGCTGCAAACATCTATAAACAGGACTTTCCCGTGCTAGGGCACACCACGCAGGCAACGATTATCCACAACATCAATCGTGAATCAAGCCGCGACTACTATGATCGCAACGGCGCATTGATTCGACCCGCCGTGCTCGGCGATTTACGCGGGCACAACTATCGCGTTACCTATCTTGGGTTAAACGGCGATGGGCATTTTGGGAAATACAATTTAACTTCATCCCTTTACGCCGCTATTGGCCGCGATAATCGCAATCCGCTCGCGCAAAAAACACAAACCATCCGTGCCGGCATGGCGGCAGTCGAACTTTCGCGTGATTTTTCATGGTTACGATTACGCGCTAATGCTTTGGTGGCATCAGGGGATAAAGACCCTTTTGATGGCCGCGCCACCGGCTTTGATGCAATTCTTGAAAATCCGCAGTTTGCAGGTGCCGACACCAGTTTCTTCATCCGCCAAGCGGTGCCTTTGATCGGCGGTGGCGGTGTAGCGCTATCTGGACGTAATGGTATTTTGCCCTCCCTGAGGTCGTCGAAAGACCAAGGCCAATCCAATTTTGTAAACCCCGGTTTAACGCTGGTGGGTGTGGGTGCTGATGCTGATTTAACCCCGCAGGTTCGGGTGCTCGCCAATGTTTCTAAACTACAGTTTGTAAACACCACCGTCTTAGGGGTGTTGCGCAATCAAGCCCCGCCACCAAAAGATCTAGGCGTGGATGTTTCGGTAGGGGCGCAATTTCGGCCCTACATGTCGCAGAACCTTGTATTTAATGCCTCTGCGTCAGCGTTGCTGCCCGGAAAAGGCTTAAAGAAACTCTATGATGAAGGCAAGCGCGGTGCGCAATACTCAGTTTTACTCAATCTTGTGCTCACCTATTAGGGCTTTTGATGCGTGCATTTTTAACTTTTATATTTTGTAGCCTACTCCTAAGCTTAGGGCTTGCTTTTATAACGGCTGGCACCAGTATTAGTGCCGGTGCTAACGAGCCTTTGCCAGCTAGCCAACCAAAAACCACGCACGCCAAACATCCTGCCGCACCGGCTCGCCAAACTGCGAAAGACGCCGACGCCAAATCTGCTGGCTGCATTAGCTGCCATACCGGAACCGACCAACACACCATGCACGCCAACCCCGCTGTAGTGTTGGGATGTACAGATTGTCATGGTGGTGATGTGAGTGTGGTTAAACCAAAAGATGCTGTGTACAAAAGTGCTGCCGCTAAAGATCAAGGTGACAATCAATATCTTGCAGCAATGAATCGCGCCCACGTAAATCCTACTTTTCCCAAGGCATGGAATTATCCATCTTCAGCTAATCCAGAGAGTAGCTATACCCTACTGAACCGCGAAAATAAAGACTTTGTACGTTTCATTAACCCAGGCGATTTACGGGTGGCACGAGAAGCATGCGGTGCTTGTCACTTAGAAACTGTACAGGCGGTGGAACGCAGTTTAATGTCTACCAGCGCCATGCTGTGGGGGGGGGCTTCGTACAACAATGGCATCCTGCCTTACAAACGCTATATATTGGGTGAGTCTTATACGTCTGACGGCGTAGGTGCAAAGATAAAAAACCCTGTGCCCGTCAATGAGCACATGATAAAGATGGGCATATTGCCTGAACTTACTGCCCTACCAGCATGGGAGACAGTGCCGCCCGGTGATGTATTTCGCGTATTTGAGCGGGGTGGCCGCGTCATTAATTCTGGCTTTCCTGAAGTAGGACTACCTAATAGTACTGGCGTACTACAAAAACTCGATGAACCGGGGCGCCCCGATATCAAACAATCAAACCGCGGGCCAGGCACCGGCCAGCGTATCGCAGTACCGGTGTTAAACATCGCGAAAACGCGTTTAAATGACCCGCACCTGTGGTTCCTTGGCACTAATGATCAACCGGGTGATTATCGGTCATCGGGCTGCACGGCTTGCCACACTGTTTATGCCAATGATCGCGATCCCAAGCGTGCCGGGTTTTATGGCAAATATGGCAATGAAGGCAAAACGATTACTGCGGACCCTGCTATTTCAAAAACTGAATCGGGCCACCCCCTTAAACATGAATTTACCCGCGCCATTCCATCCTCGCAATGTATGGTTTGCCATATGCATCAGCCGAAT
>JANMDR010000108.1:0-18048 GCA_031376425.1 Betaproteobacteria bacterium | reverse complement strand
GCTATTATCAACCTGATAATGCCGTCTTGCTAGTCGCAGGAAAATTTGATGAGTCGAAGACGCTAGCCCTAATTCATAAGACGTTTAGTGGTATTCCTAAACCTAAACGTGAATTACCCAAACTCTGGACCATAGAGCCTGCCCAGGATGGGGAACGGACATTTATTGTACGGCGCAAAGGGGACGAAAAAATTGTTGCCCTTGGCTATAAAGTGCCGTCAGGGCTGCATGCTGATGCTGATGCAATTGGCTTATTCGATGCTATTTTGGGGGATACACCTAATGGCCGTTTGCACAAGGCTTTGGTAGAGACGGGTAAGGCTACTGGTGTACAAGCCTTTACGCTTTTTGGTGTGGATGCTGGCCTCCACCTCATCGGTGCGATGGTAAAAAAGGACGATCCAGTCGAGCCGGTACAGGCTGAATTGACGCGTATTGTTGAAGAGTTTGAAAAAAATCCAGTCACCAAAGAAGAAATTGAACGCGTGGTGCGCAAAATTAGTAATCAGTTTGAAAGTACGCTCAACGATCATGAGAACCTAGGTGTGCAGATGTCTGAATATATTGCCTTGGGCGATTGGCGCTTATTTTTTTATTCGCGCGATCAATTAGAAAAAGTGACGCTAGAACGGATTGCAGCGGCAGCTAAAAAATATTACACCCGTGACAATCGGGTAGTGGGCATGTTTATTCCCGAAGATATGCCGTTGCGCGTAGAAATGCCTGCAGCGCCAAAGATTGCTGATGTGCTAAAAGACTACGCGCCAAAGACCACAGTGAGTCTGGCAGAAGCGTTTGATCCATCGCCAGAAAATATTACCAAGCGATCAAACTTAAGCAAAATTGGCGGGTTAAAAGTTGCGATGCTCTCCAAGAAAAATCGCGGCGAAACGGTGAATGTGCGCTTTAATTTTAACTTTGGTGATGAAAAATCGCTCTTCAATAAAAGCACAATTGCAGGTTTTGCAGCAGAGATGGTCACGCGCGGAACCAGCAAATTTAGCCGTGCACAGCTAGCCGATGAAATGGAAAAGCTAAAAATTTCCGGTGGATTTTCTTCTAGTGGTGCCTATTTTGAAACCAAGCGCACGCATTTGCATGATGCCATTCGCCTACTAGCGCATGTTCTGCGCGAAGCGAATTTTCCGCAATCTGAATTTGAGCAGTTAAAAAAGCAAACCATCGCCAGTATTGAGTCTGGATTGAGTGAGCCCAATGCGCGTGGCAACGAGGTATTAGCCACTCATTTTAATACCTATGCAAAAGGTGACTGGCGCTATAGCCAAACGATGGCTGAAGCGCTTGCTGACGTAGCAGCCACGCAGTTGCTGGACGTAGCAACATTTCATCGCACTTACGTGGGTGCTGGCAGTGGCGAGATTGCTATTGTGGGTGATTTTGATGAAGCCAAAACCACCCAGGTGATTACTGAAGCATTTACAGATTGGCAAAGCCCTATCAGCTACAAACGTATTGAATCCGTATATAAAGAAATTGCCGCCGCAAATTTAACAGTGGATACGCCAGACAAAGAAAATGGCGTATTTTTAGCCCGCATTAATATCAATATGCGCGATGATGATGCTGATTTTGCTGCGCTAAGTCTAGCGAACTATATTATTGGTGGTGGTGCAGGATTAAATTCGCGATTGGCTGAGCGCATTCGTATGAAGGAGGGCTTGAGTTATGGTGTGGGTTCCCAATTGAATGTGGGCTCAACAGATCGTGCGGCAGCTTGGAGTGTGAACGCCATCGCAGCACCGCAAAACCTGTTGAAAGTAGAAGCGGCGTTTAACGACGAGATGGCGAAAGCGCTTAAAGATGGCTTTACGTTCTCAGAAGTGGCGGCAGCAAAATCAGGAATGTTGCAGCAGCGTGCACAGCGCCGCGCGCAAGATGGGAGTCTGGCAAGCACGTGGACGGCACTACTTTATACGGACAGAAATTTCCAATTTTCGAAACAGCTAGATGAGAAATATCTCGCCTTAAAACCTGAAGATTTGTTAGCGGCTTTGCGTCGTCACATCGACGTCACCAAAATTACAATTATTAAGGCGGGTGATAGGAAAAAAGGTGGCTTTTAGCGTAACCGGTAAATTGAAAACCTGTTACGCTAGTTTGGTAGCGTAACGGTTAAGTGCGGTTAAGTAATCTAAATTTTCGATATCAAAAACAAAATTTAAAGGAGCATCATCATGGGTTTATTAGACGGTTTATTGGGAAACGTACTGGGTAGTGCACTAGGTGGTGGACAGCAGCAGCAAGGTGGTGGCAATAATGCATTGCTGCAAATGGCGCTACAAATGCTGATGCACAAAGGTGGTGGCCAACAAGGAGGCGGTGGATTGGGTGACGTATTGGGCAGCATCATGGGCGGCGGTCAAGCACAGCAGGGCAACACGGGTGGCGCAGGTGGTGGCTTAAGTGACATACTAGGTGGCCTCATGGGTGGTGGCCAACCACAACAGCAGCAGGGTGGTGGTATGGGTGGCATGGGTGGTTTAGGTAGTTTAATTGAGGCATTCCAAAAAAATGGAATGGGTGACCAGGTCAATTCATGGGTTAGTCAAGGCGAAAATTTGCCTGTTTCCGGTGATCAGGTAACGCAAGCGTTCGGTAAAGATCAAATTAGCCAAATGGCGGAAAAGCTGGGCATGAGCCACGGCGATGTTTCTGGTGGTCTGGCGCAAATGTTGCCGCAACTGATTAACCACGTGACGCCGAGTGGCCAAGTGCCTCAGGATCATAATATGATTACGGATGCGCTTTCGGCGTTGCTCAAGCGCTAGTTAAAAAATAGTATTTCATGGATAGTAATATCTGCGCCCGCACGATGATTTAGTTCGTTGCGGGCGTTTTTGCTATTAACACCTAATTGTTGAGTCTGCTATGACAACTATCGAAAACGTATCACCGACAAACGCTGGCTCGATGATGCAAAATCCACTGCTTATCTCGTCCATCCTTGATCACGCGGTGCGCTGTCACGGTGACGTGGAGGTGGTTTCAAGGCGTTGTGAGGGTGATATACACCGATATACGTATGCGGACGTTGCACAGCGTGCCAAGCAGCTCGCAAATGCCCTGCAAGCGCACGGTATCGCGGCTGGTGCCCGGGTAGCCACATTGGCGTGGAATGGCTACCGTCATCTTGAAATTTATTACGCGGTATCTGGCATGGGGGCTATTACCCATACGATTAACCCGCGCTTATTTCCAGAGCAAATAGCCTATATCGCTAATCATGCAGAAGATGAAATTTTATTTTTTGACCTTACATTTTTGCCTTTGGTAGAAGCCGTTGCACCAAAATTACATAACGTCAAAACATATATTCTTTTAGCCGATAAAACCCATATGCCTGCAACTACTAGCCTTGCAAATTTGCATTGCTATGAATATTTTATCGCGGCGCATTCCGCAAACTTTGCTTGGCCCGCGCTTGATGAAGATGCGCCAGCTAGCCTTTGTTATACATCCGGTACCACGGGTAACCCTAAGGGCGTGCTTTATACGCACCGTTCCACCGTATTGCACACCGTCGGTGCCAATGCCCCCGATGGCTTTGGTTTGAACTCTGATTCTGTTGTACTGCCTGTTGTACCCATGTTTCACGTTAATGCTTGGGGCATACCCTATATTTGCCCTGCTTATGGCTGCAAACTGGTGTTTCCCGGGCCGGCTCTTGATGGCGCAAGCTTGTATCAATTATTTGAGCAAGAAGCAGTAACAATGAGCGCAGGCGTGCCCACAGTTTGGCTTGGGTTGCTAAATCATGTGCGTTCAAATAATCTGCGTTTTAGCACCTTCAAAGAAACAGTGATTGGTGGCTCTGCTTGTCCGCCCGCTATGCTGCGCGAATTTGAAGATGTGTATGGTGTAACGGTTATCCACGCTTGGGGGATGACTGAATTGTCGCCACTGGGCACTGTCTGTAGATTAAAGCGTGCGCAAAAATTGCTATCGGCAGAAGCACAGTTTGCCATTAAGGTAAAACAAGGCCGCAGCATTTTTGGCGTAGATATGAAAATTGTCGGCAGTGATGGCGCAGCCTTAGCCCATGATGGTAAAGCGTTTGGTGATTTGCATGTGCGAGGTAGTTGGGTGTGCGCTCGCTACTACAAAGAAACGGAATCCGCACTCATCAACGGCTGGTTTCCAACGGGTGACGTCGCTACTATCGACGCGGACGGCTTTATGCAAATTACCGATCGATCGAAGGACGTTATTAAATCAGGCGGCGAATGGATAAGCTCGATAGAGCTTGAAAATTTAGCGATGGCGCATCCAGCGGTGATGGAGGCCGCAGTTATTGGTGTGGCGCATTCGAAGTGGGACGAGCGGCCCTTAGTGCTGGTAGTATTGAAGCCAAACACAACGCTAACGTCTGCTGAATTACTACAATTTTACGAAGGTAAGATTGCTAAATGGTGGATGCCTGACGATGTGGTATTTGTGGAAAAATTACCGCATACAGCCACTGGAAAATTGCTAAAGACGCAATTGCGGGATGAGTACCGAGCGCATTTTCTTGCTAAGTAAATAAGCGAGGGTATAAGAGAGAGTATTCGAGCCGCGCGATGTCATCCTATCCCAGCGAAGGTAGGCGATGCTTAGTTAGATCAGTACAAAACCTCTGGTGATAAGGCATCAGCTTGTGCCAGCACTTCCTCGAATCCAAATTGGGTTTTCCAGCCCATTTCACGCCACGCCTTACCCGCATCGTAGACGCGGTCAATGGATGTAGGCAGTGCCCAGCCGCGTTGCGCAAACGCCTCTACCAGCGCGGGTGCACGGCTTTGCAATACTGCGGTGGCATCGGAAAATAAGGCCTCGGCGTCTTCACGCATAAACGGAGTGTAGCCAGAAATAATGAAGGTATCAAAATTGGTGCTTGGGTGGGTTTGCGTATGCTTAAGCGCCAGGACATGTGCTTGCGCAACATCGCGTGTATCAACGCCACGATGGAGCCGGTATGCAGCCATCTGCGCAGTGGATTCAGGGAAGCAGCGTGACATGCGTAGCGACCTGACGATCAAGCCATATTGTGCTGCTGCATCGGCGAGCAATTCTTCAGCAGCAAGCTTGGTCCGATGATAAATTGTTTTAGGGCGGGCAATAGATTTTTCAGTGAGCCATGCTGCTCGCCCTGCTTCAGCATTTGTGTGACCGTACAACGCGGTGGTGCTGGTGTAAACAATACGTTGCACGCCTGCGTGTACTGCAACGTCAATTAGCATTTTTGTCGCGTGTACATTGATGCGCTCGAACTCTGAATCGTCAACTTTGCCAACGTGAGGTGCATGCAGAGCAGCGGTGTGAATAACGGCATCTACACCCTTCATTGCACGTTCTAAGAGCGCACTTTCGCCAATATCGCCAATCCAAGTTGGTTGTAATTGCGGTTGACGGTCAAGGGTGGTAAAGGTGAGGCCAGCGTCGCCAGTATTACGTAAGCGCGCCACGATGGCCTGCCCTACGTGGCCACCAGAACCAGTCACTAACACTTTCATATGCTTGCTATTCGCGTTGCCGTTAGGTGTAGTTTTTAATCTGAACCCTTTAATTATGGTTGATCGCAAGAAGTTGCGGGCACTCCAAACAGCTGCCGCTCGATTTTTTTCACCACAGTCGCGCCATTTAGATCATAGGTTAAGGTGCCTGAATTACCACCCGTAAAGTCGAACTTCATTTTGCCGACAGCGGTAACACCAACTGCCGTCCACGGTGTGGTGTTGAATGCTGGACCTGTGGTGCGATACAAGTCACCTTGATAGACAACGTTGTCTAAGGTACGGCTAATTTCTTGACCGTTACTCATGACTAGCCACAAGCCTTTGCCCGCAGCGTCGTAGTTAAACAAGGTTGCAAACAGTACTTTATCTTGATGCGTAACATTTACGCCCCAGCCTGATTCTGCTGGGTTCCACCATAGGTCTTGATAGTTAAACGCATAAGTGCGGTCAAATGCTGAAAACGTACACACCGGCTGGGTTTTAAATATTTGACGGGTGATGGTTTTCGTCACCGTTTTACCTTCAAAGTCATATACCAAAGTAGCACGATTTTTATCCGCGAAACGCAATGACATATTGCCCACTTTTGTAGCCATTGCCGGATTAAAGGGCACGGCGTTGAACGCGGAACCCGTTGTGCGATACAAGTCACCTTTATAGCTGCCGTCGGCCTGACGCGCACCGTCACTCATCACTAGCCACAGCCCAGCACCGCCGGTTTCATAGGTAAATAGTGTGGCAAAGAGGGTATTACCTTGGTGATTTATATTGATGCCCCAACCTGATTCTTCAGGGGTATTCCACCAGAGATCGGTGTAGTTATCGGTGGCGGTAGAAAATTGCGTGCTGATGCCATAGTCGCCGGTTCCGGAGGGCTCAAAATGACCTACGCTTAGGAAATAGGTGCCCGCCGTAACGCGGCGGGTAATACCAAAATCAAAGCCTTTATCTTTGGTGGTGTAGCCATCTGAAGATTCTAGTCCTGCGCCATTGCTGGCTAGTAGGGCACCGACTAAATCTTTGCCGCCAGTGGAAAATACTGTTAAATGACCATCTTGCGGTACACTGATACGAAACAAATCCAAGTCACCAGCATAATTTATTGATGCAGTGATGCTTCCCGTTGCAGAACCTTTGGCATCTATGGCACCAAAATTTATGGCACGTGCCGTGCCGCCAGGTTGATTTGCATCAATGTCGCCAAAGGGGAACCCTGTTGGTGCATTTTCTATTGTTGCTTGAATTTGTGGATAGAACAAATCAAAGCGACCATATAGCCCAACGTCTTTGGTATTGCCGCATTTGAGTCCACCGGGTTCGCGAACGGTGGTGCCGGAAAGTATGCCGCGTAGTTGCAAGCTATTACCGCTCAGTGTGAATAGGCCCGATCCGCTTGAACCACCTTCGGTGACACCGCGATCAAACTTTACCGTGTTGAAGTCTTGTGGATAAGAAACAGTGCGCACGGGAGCAACAATGCTGCCTGTCGCAAATTTCATAATGTCGCCGGTAGGATGACTAATTGCTGTAATTACCGTGCCCTCAATCATGGGCGCAGTGTTGAAACCAGCGAAAACAGTACCGCTTGGTGGGGTGCCATTGAGGCGCAGCAAGGTTGAATCAGCCATGTAATTGGTAAATACTAAAGCTGCACCCCCTCCTAATTGTACTTGGCTTCCTGATGCTAGACCACCGCATGCAGGGGCTTCGTAAAACCATAGTGAGGTAATGCTGGCCGCTTCTTCAGTGGTGGATACGCAGTGATTAGCAGTTAAAAAATAGGCGACGGGAAATTTTGCCGTGTTGATTAAGGTGCCCGTGCAATAAAATACACCGCTAGATGTGTTAAACAATAGGCGAGCCACGGATTTTTTGCGCTCGGCAATAGCGGTATCAAGCGCGGCATTATTGCTAGTACACGCGACGTCTGGGCTGCACGCACCAGCTAGACTAGGGCTAGACTTTTCAGTAGGGATTTTGCTGAAATTAGCGGTTGCGGTATTTGCAATTCCCGATAGTGATTTATCACCGGTGGCAGTATTGTTGTTTAAAAACGGTTGGTCAAGCTGGGTAATTTGCAGCACTGCGACTGACCGTGCAGTAGGGAGGCTGGTGCTAAACAACTCGATAATTTGCGAATCACCGTCGGTTACTGGTGTCCAAACAGTATTGGCACCATCGGCTATGTAAGTCTCATTGATTTCCATTACTTCCGCTGCATTATGCGGTGTGGCGCTTGATACAACGCGTAATTCGCGCAGCGTGATGCCTGCTGGCAATGCAAGCTTGGCACGTACAGCGCGGGCACCCAGCGCTTTAATTTCTAGTTGTGCCACAAATCCTGTAACGCCATTATTAATGCTGCTAACGGCCTGCCAGCGTAGTGTTGCCTGTGTATTTGCCGGTGTAAAAACACCGCCCGCCCGCGTGCGTTGTAAGCGTTGTATTGGTAATTCTGTTGATTTTGCAGGCACCGCTAATTCGGCCCGATCAAGTGGTTCGTCGCGTAGGCTATC
Organism: Betaproteobacteria bacterium; assembly: GCA_031376425.1. Lineage (GTDB taxonomy): Bacteria > Pseudomonadota > Gammaproteobacteria > Burkholderiales > Usitatibacteraceae > JANMDR01. The sequence continues at coordinate 10,016 of JANMDR010000108.1, read as the reverse complement.
GACCATGACAGTTGCACGATTGTTAATCTGCAGGCGTAAATATTTTGTGCTGACTGGAGATGCTAAGCTGGCACGACTTTGTGTTTGTGCATAGCTAGTATTCGCGGCGTTGATTGACGCTTGCTTGTGCGTTTCAGTTGGCCGCTCAGTTCGCTGACTGGTTGCAGCGATAGCGTTAAATTGTGCGCCAAACGCGAGCACACATACGCCAAGCAGAACGGCGACATTATTAGGGTAAGTGGTGCGGTCACCACAAAGGGATTTTTTCATTGGATGCTCTTTAATATAGGCTGAACAGTTAAGCGCTAAGTTATTTTGCACGCATAAGCTGCACGCATAAACGAATGTTACCATGTGGAATAATTTTCAGCGCTTCAAAACCAGCGCCAAGGTACTTAGTAATGTACTAATCACGGCAAGCATAATGACACCACCAGATATCCCTAGAGACCTTACCATCGTGGCACCGCCTAAGTTTTGCGGCCAATGTGGATCGGCCAATATCGCGCAGCAAGTGCCAGTTGATGACAATCGCTTGCGCTTAGTATGCAATGCTTGCACCCATATTCATTATGTAAACCCAAAAAATGTCGTCGGCACGATTCCAATTTGGGAAAATAAAGTGCTTTTATGTCGGCGTGCGATATCACCACGTTATGGCAAATGGACTTTGCCCGCCGGTTTTATGGAAAACGGCGAAACTATAGAAGAAGGAGCCTCGCGTGAAACGGCGGAAGAGGCTAATGCGCGTGTAAATTTGCTGCAGCTTTATGCAGTCTATTCCTTACCGCATATCTCGCAGGTATATATGTTATTTCGGGCGCAACTACTTGATTTAAATTTTTCCGCTGGTGCTGAAAGTTTGGACGTTAGATTATTTGAAGAGCATGAAATCCCTTGGGATGAATTAGCATTTTTAACGGTACGCGAATCACTTACCGCATACTTTTCTGATCTTAAAGCAGGTAATTTTCTTCCCCGCGTACATGCTATTGCGCCCATGCCAAAGAAATAATATGACCGCCGCGAAGGTTTCAAAAAACGTATTAAATTTATCTGAGAATGCACTAAATACCGTTATTCCTAGCTTATTTGTGCTGCTCTGGAGCACGGGGTTTATCGGTCTTCGGTTAGGCTCACCATTTGCTGAGCCCTTTGTTTTTATGTTTCTTCGTTGTATTTTGGTCATGTTGCTGTTGGGCGTGGTTGCTTTATTGTGGCGGGCTCCTTGGCCGCGTACTAAAGGCGAAATTGCGCATATTGCGGTGGCGGGCTTGCTGGTACACGCTACCTACCTTTCGGGCATTTTGTTGGCGATCAATCGCGGTTTGCCATTGGGTGCAGTGGCGCTAATTGCGGGACTGCAACCCGTGTTGACAGCGTTATTTTCCCGCTATTTTTTAGGCGAACACTTGAGTTTTGGTCAGTGGTGCGGTTTTGCGCTGGGGATGATCGGTGTGGGTTTTGTCGTGGTGGGCAAAGGTGCAACATCTGGTTTAAATTTTGCAGCATTGGGTTTTGCCGGTATTGGCTTGCTTGGGATTACATTTGGTACGCTGTATCAAAAGAAGTTTTGTAGCCAGATGGATTTGCGCACCGGTGCATTTATTCAATTTTCAGCGACAGCAAGTGCTATGTTGTGCTTTTCGCTTTTGTTTGAACAGCAAAGAGTTGAATGGGCACCGCAGCTATTATTCGCGTTGGCGTGGTTGGCAATAGTGCTGTCAATAGGCGCAATTAGTTTGCTTTACTTTATGATTCGGCGTGGTGCGGCGTCTAAGGTGGCGAGTTTGTTTTTTTTAACCCCGTCCGTGACGTCAATTATGGCGTGGCTTTTGTTTAATGAAGTGATGCCTTGGCAGGGTATCGTCGGGCTGGTCTTATGCGCTTGCGGCGTCGCGTTGGTGATGGGGCGTAAGCTTGACCGGGTACTGGTAAAATAGGATTTCCCCCGCCATTTCCATCAATTGATTAATCGTAAGGAGTGCGTATGAGAAATATAGAAGAGCACGTCATTACCTATGCAACCTATCACCGCGATAAACGTAATATCGCCACGCATTTTGTGGGTGTACCACTTATTTTGTTGGGAGTGGTATTAGCTTTGAGCTTAGTCGGAACGGGATTGTCCGTTGGTGGCATTGCTATCACTGGCGCATGTATTGCGATTGCTATGGTATCGCTTTATTACCTATGGCTTGATATTGCATTGGGAATAGCGTGCGCGGTGGTATTGCTGGCGCTCTGGTTTCTGGCGCAGGCTATCATTGTTGCGCAACCGCAATCCGCTTTTATGATTGCAATTGGCCTTTTTGTAGTGGGCTGGGCACTTCAATTTTGGGGACATTTCTTTGAAGGTAAAAAACCTGCTTTTGTTGACGATATGATGGGCTTGGTGATTTCTCTACCATTCTTAATCGCAGAAATTTTCTTTGCCATCGGCTTGAAGCCCACTTTAAAAGCAGCTGTTGAAGCAAAGGTGGGGCCTACAATCATTCGACAACCCGCAGTGCAACCCGCAGCGAAGGTGTGAACGTGTCAGAGCCTACAGCTACTCGATTTAAGTCGTTTAAAGACTTTTATCCTTTCTATTTGTCAGAGCATAAAAACCCAGCATGTCGCGCAATGCATTTTGCGGGCACCACAATTATGGTGCTCCTTATTGTGGCTACACTGATGACGCGCTATTGGGGTTTTTTATGGCTTTTGCCTATTGCTGGTTACGGATTTGCATGGTTTGGGCATTTTGTGTTTGAGCATAACCGCCCCGCAACCTTCAAATATCCGTTCTACAGTCTGCTGGGAGATTGGGTGATGTATGCGCAGCTGCTCACGCGCCGCATTCATTTTGACAGTAGTCGTGATGCAAAGTAATCCTACGCTCGCCCTAGCGTGTGCGCTTATTGAAAAACGCTCAATTACGCCAGAAGATGCAGGTTGCCAACCATTGTTGATTACCAGATTGCAGGCGGTTGGCTTTGAAGTTGAAATATTCGATCATCACGAAACCAGTAATTTTTTGGCGGTACGTAAAGGTACAGGTAAAGGTAAATGCTGCGCTTCTGGCTCTACCTTGTGCTTTGCAGGTCATACCGATGTAGTGCCCGCTGGACCACTTGAAAAGTGGCGTTCCGATCCTTTTGTGCCGGTGATTCGCGATGGCAAGTTGTACGGTCGTGGCGTTGCTGACATGAAGTCTGGCATTGCTGCGTTTGTAGTGGCAATCGAAAATTTTGTAGCCTCACACCCCGAACATCAGGGCACCATTGCCTTACTGATCACCAGTGATGAAGAAGGCCCAGCACTACACGGAACGCGTTACGTCGTGCAGCAATTGCGTGAGCGCGGTCAGCGGTTTGATTATTGCATTGTTGGCGAACCATCCAGCACTCATGTGTTGGGTGACATGATTAAAAATGGCCGTCGCGGCACCTTGTCTGCACGCCTGATAGTAAAAGGCGTGCAAGGCCATATTGCGTACCCCCATCTAGCTAAAAACCCGATTCATGCGGCGCTGCCAGCGCTTGCTGAGCTTACCACCACGGAATGGGATAGGGGTAACGCTTATTTTCCGGCTACCTCGTTTCAAATATCTAATATGCACAGCGGCACGGGGGCTTACAACGTTATTCCAGGAACGGCGGAAGTGTATTTTAATTTTCGCTTTTCTACCGAACATACGCAGCAATCATTGACGGCAAGTGTTGAGAATATATTGCAAAAGCACGCCTTAGAGTTCGATATTTTCTGGACCTTGGGTGGTAATCCTTTTCTTACCAAAGAGGGCGCATTGGTTAACGCGATGCGCGCTGCTGGTAAAGAAGTTACGGGAACAACAGCGGAAATTTCTACCACCGGCGGTACGTCGGACGGCCGTTTTATGGCTGAAATTTGTGATCAAGTTGCCGAGTTTGGCTTGGTCAATGAGAGTATTCATAAACTTGATGAGCATGCGCTAGTGGCTGATTTGGCGCGGCTTTCGGATATTTACTATCGCACGCTAGCGTTGTTATTGGCATAGTAGTAACTAATATTTAGCTTTAGAAAAAAGGGTGTAAGCGATGTCCAATAAAGAGCAGCATTTGTCTAGCACGCACGATCACCATCATGACCATGACCACGCTGATGACGGCACACCAGCAGATTACTTCGAAGAAGCGTACGAGGTTCTGCTCACTGTCCGTGACATGATTCGTTTCGCGGTTTCGCGTTTTAATGAGGCGCAGTTATTTTTTGGTCATGGTAGTCAAAGCGCTTATGACGAAGCAGCCTATTTGGTGCTGCGTACTCTGCATTTGCCTATTGATACTTTGGAACCATTTATGGATTCCAGCTTGACTGACACTGAACGGGTGAATGTAATTAAGGTATTGGAACGTCGTGTTAAAGAACGTATCCCGGCTGCGTATTTAACGGGGGAAGCCTATCTGGGCGAGCATCGTTTTATCGTGGATGATAGAGTCATTGTGCCGCGTTCCTTTATCGCCGAAATGTTGCCGGACGCGTTGGCACCTTGGATTGCTGATCCTGAGAATGTGCTCAGTATTTGTGATGTGTGCACAGGTTCAGGTTGTTTAGCAATTTTGGCGGCGCTGTACTTTCCGCATGCGCAAGTGGCTGCGGTAGATTTATCTGAAGACGCGCTAGCCGTGGCGACGCTCAATGTGGAAAACTATAATTTGAGTGAGCAGATAACGCTACATAAAGGTGATTTATTAGCGCCATTTGCTTTGGGTAGCGTAGGCAGTGTCGGCAATGCCAGCAACGCGACCACCCATGTAATGCACGCCATGCGCAGTGTTGCTAAATTCGATTTAATCATTTCTAACCCCCCCTACGTCACTGCCGAATCGATGGCGGCATTACCACCTGAGTATTTGGCCGAGCCGCAAATGGCACTTGCGAGTGGTGAGGATGGTCTAGACCATGTACGTCAACTGTTGCGCGATGCACCGCAGCACTTAAACAAAAATGGTTTGCTGGTGGTAGAAGTGGGTTTTAATCGTGAAAATGTCGAGGCCGCATTCCCCGACCTGCCATTAACATGGCCTGAAACAAGTGCGGGGGATGGGGTGGTGTTTATTATTTCGCGGGAGCAACTGTTAGGGTAAATCAGCCACATCAAATTGATTTGGCTATTGCGGTAGAGAGGGCACCCACATCTTAATTTGTGGGTAGTGCGGCGGCAGTTATTTGCTCATGGGCACTAGCGCGGCTAGTTGCATATTCAACAGCCATGCGTAACATTGCTGGGGTTATATAGCGGCGGTGCACCTGATCTATAGCGGCCATGTAAAAGCGACCGAATAAATTAGTGCATTGCACGCGTGTGCCGAGGGTGTATTCCACTTGTCGAGCATTGAGAACTTTAACGCTCACGCACGAACGAAATTTTAAATGCTTATCGTCAGCGCCAAGAATAACTTGCGCATGGGTGTTTTCTGCATCGCAGCTTTGCGAGAGCACCGGGAAGCGATGCGCAAATAAGTTATCGCGCTTTGGCGAAAGTAGTGATGACACCGGGCAGCCAAGGGGGGACGTACGTAAGCCCACTGGTTTTACTAAGACATTACGGAAAGCCATCATGCGCCTTACGTTTGGCGGTGAGTTTTCTAAAAATCCATCTAATGCTGCCGCAAGTAGTGTTGTGGCTGATTTTTTAGTGGCATCAGCGTCATCCAATATCAAGCAAAACGTATCGTCGTGATGATATTTTTCACCTTCAAATTGCTGCTGAAGTAGCGAATCTACCGGTGCCGCTTTTAATGCGGTGACGACCATATTCACCCCCGTATCGGTTGTGAAGCCAGTCGATCCGCGCCATTTGCTCCATGCACCACGTAATATGCCTGCAGTGCTGCGGGTGGTGAGGCACATCGCGCTTTGCACGCTGCCTGCAGGTGCATCCAGCGACAATGAGGTCGTTGCAATTTTGGATGCGTCAAACGAACCGCGCTGCAAGCGCTTACTCACGCTTGCAGGTAGCAATTCGGTAAGAGAAGGGATGTCAGCTTCGTTAGCAATGACCTTACCACGTAATGCGGGTGTCAGATTGCCACCTAATTCATTAGTGTGGCAGGAGAGCGCAAAAAATGCTGGGTGGTTGGAGTTAGGCTGCGCTGGGGCGAACTGATGCCAGGTATCGCCACCGAAACGTACTGTAAACAGGCAGTCAGGTGGGATATTGATGTATTGCAATGCATCAAAAAAACTTTGCGGGTCAGCTTCAATTTGTACTGGCGAAGCACTCGAAAATCGGAGCTGCGCACCGCCACTGCCTGAAACGGCAGTGAATACGCGGTGTCCCGCATGGCGGTGAAAAGGATGACCTTTGGCGCCAACAATGAATGAATAAAGCGAAGTAGCATCGCCGCGCTCAAAATAGGTTCCTGCTAACTTTGCCGAAGGCTCATCAAGTTCGTCAACAAACGCCGCATGCGCCTTTTGTCGCGCTACCACGCTTTCAAATAAATGATTACCTGAGCCCAAGCCCAACTGGGCAATGAGCGAAACTTCGACAGGCAAGCCGCCGGATTTAGAAAGTACTTTCGCCGATGGAAAGGTATTTACGACATGAGTCATTGCAATCATAGATAAGTACCTATTTTTAAAAAACCGATGATGCGATACGAGCAGCTTATGTTAATTTGCCCAATTACGCCGATTTAGTTACCGATTGCATGGCGTCACGTTAACTATATTGCGGGCGCGATTGCTAATGAAAAAAGCCCGAAGAAGCAATAAAATAAAGCTTCTTCAGGCTTTTTTAGTAGTTAAATCAAACGCTAGCGATTGCCTATGTCATCATCAAGATGATCAATTGCGGGTGGCACATTAACGCTGGCGGGGATAACGTTCCCATTGGCTTCTGCGGTTTCTGCTTCAGCTTTTTTCGCGCGTGGTGCTGCCACCGTTTTAGGTTTTACAGGTGCGCGCGTGCGTTTTGCGACAGGCTTTGTTTCAGCAATTTCTGGTGTGTCTGCGCTAGTTTCTGATGCCGTTGTTGGTGCTTCGCTTGCTACATTGTTTTTTGCCGTAGCGCGTGGTGCCCGCTTGGTGGCTTTTGGTTTGACACTTGTTGCGCTGGTGTCAGTAGCTTCAGTGGCTTTGGCAGCTTTGGTAGTTTTGGCGATCTTGCCCTCAGGTTCTATCTCATCGCTGGGCGTCACATCTGTCGTCGCTAATGTCGGTCCCGCCTTTGTTCTAGGGCTTCTGGGTTTCTTAGCGGCAGGCTGCATTTGCAGGGTTGTGGGCATTGAGGTGGGCACTTCAAAATCGTTTGAGAAGTCCGCATCCATTGGTGATAATGTTGGTGTTGGTTCGTCTAACTGCATGATCCCATCACCGTCATCGGTACGGTGTTGCACTCTCTGGGCATTGGCCTGCCGTGGCGGACGCGGGGGTTTAGCTGGTCTAGCCTCGGCTGCCTGATTTGTCTGTGTCTGATTTGTTTGTACCTCATCGCGCTGCGGTTTTGCTGTCTGTGGTTCACGTACATCACGAGATTCACGAGTTTGGCGAGGCTGCGCACCTTCGCGTGGCGTACGTTCACGACCCTTATTGTTGCTCACACCATCAGTTACACCTTCAATTTTCACGCCAGCCCAGTTGAGCAGTGCTTTTACTTGGCCAGCTTCTAACTCAACCATTTTGCCGCGACCTAATCTTGGCGGCAGTTCGATTTTGCCGAAGCGTGTGCGTAATAGGCGCGAGACGATTAAGCCTTGCGATTCAAACATTTTCCGCACTTCGCGATTGCGGCCTTCTTTAATCACAACTTGATACCAATGGTTAGCGCCGTCACCGCCGCGAGCTTCAATGGAGTCGAATCTGGCGGGGCGGTCTGCGGCAGATAAGCTGTCTTTTTCGTGCTCGCTATTTTCATCTAGATCATCAGCATCTTCTGCGTCGTAAGCGGGTAATCCGGCACGGGCACGGGCTGCAGCGATGGCGGCATCGTCAATACGTACGCCATCAAGCAGGGTTTGGGTTTGTTCTTGGGTGAGTTCGCCCAGGATACGCACAGCATATTCGCGCTCTACTTCAAAGCGTGGGTGCATCATACGGTTTGCTAGCTCACCATTGGTGGTGAAAATAAGTAGACCAGATGTGCTGATATCGAGCCTGCCAATAGCAATCCATTTACCGCTTTCAACACGCGGCAAATTATCGAATACGGTAATGCGATTACCCGGATCATTGGTGGTCACAATTTCGCCATCGGGTTTGTGATACAGCATCACGCGTGGAATTTCGGCCGTGAAGCGCAAACGAATTGGGCGTTGGTCAACCATGACCACGTCGCCTTCAGATACCTGCGTACCTGCGCCAGCAACAATGCCGTTGACCATGATGCGACCAGCGGTAATCATGAGTTCCATATCGCGACGTGAGCCTAGGCCAGACTGCGCCATAATTTTATGCAAACGTTCACGCTTGATCACTTGTTTGGTGGCTAATGCCTCGGCGAATTGGCCTGACTTTGCTTCTTCGGTTTGACGACGTTGATCGGCAATTTCCGATGGCGTAGCAAAGCGGTTGCCACGATTGGACGGACCACCAATCATATTGCCAATATTGTCTTCATCAATTGGTCCGACAGGGCTGCGCGGTGAGGCTTGGCGGAATGGTGTCTTTTTACCCCCGCGATTTTTGCGGGCATTGTTATTAGCAGGAGGTTGGCGATTTTTAGCGCGTACGTGGTTGCCGTCACTATTTATAATCGCTTCACCGTCAACACCCACGGCTAATTTGATCTGTGGAGCAAAAAAACGTTCTTCAATTTGTACGTCTTGCGCCTCGCGAGGTACTTGGTTGCGATTTTGACCACTACGGTCGTTGCGTCCGTGGCGAGGATTGCGGCCACGACGATTGTTGCTACCGCGATTACCACCATCAGGACGATCTAGGCGTGGGGTGCCGTCAGAGTTAAGGCGGGGCGGACGATCATTGCCTTGGCTGGGGTTAGCATCAATGTTACCCGGTTCGCCGTTTTCACGGGGTACGCGAGGCCCGCCGCGCGTGCTTTGGGTACGTGTGCGACCGCGCCGAAGACCTCGCGGTTCTCTTGGGTCTCTAGGTTCACGTGGAGGCCGAGCTTCACCCGTTGCGGGATCAATGGGGGGAGCTACGGCAGAATCACCCGTATTAAAAGCAGGTGAAATACCTTCGCCATTATTGCCGTTATTACTATTGGCGTCTCGCGCAGGGCGCGGTCCGCGATCTTGGCGCGGGCCGCGGCGCGGATTATTATTTCGGCCGCGATTGTTCCGCTGCCGGTCTTGTCCGTCCATTGCTGGCGCTACACCCGCATTACCGTCAACAATAGCGCCGCTAGTTTCAGCGCTGCCACTATTTTCAAGATTGGTATTGTTGCCAGCATTACGCTCAGGTCTCGGGCCACGGTTGCTACCGCGATTATCAGGGCGGCGTCCTTGCGGTTTGCCGTTGCGAGGGCGACGACTATCAGAGTTACCAGCATTATCTGTATTACGGTGGCGATTATTAGTATTGTTATCAGCACGAGGATCAAGTGGTTGGGTGAGTATATTACCGTCAGCTTGACGTCCATTGGGTTCGCGCCTTCCGCCTCCTCCGCCCGCTCCGCCAGCACTGGTACGGCCGCCGCTACGTTTGTTTTTAGGTGGCGCGATTGTGTTGCCAAAGTTATCCGCGCGGTTACCAGTATTCGCATTGCCACCTGCGCTGGTTCGACGTCCGCCTGCAGGTCCTGCGCCACGCTTACCTGTTCGCTTGGTGGTGTTGCCGTTTTTATTGCCGCGTCGTTTGGTATCGTCTACACCTGAAATAGATTCTCGTACTTCACCGATGTATTTGCCATCTACATAGCCACGGGCAGGTTTTAGAATTACTGAGCGACGAACTACCATGATTTTTTATCCTCTTCAATTACTGGTGCATCTGCTGAATCCGCAGTGGGTGTTGATGCTATGAACCCATCTGGGCTTGTTTGCACTGTTTCGTCGGGCAGCATTGGCGATTCCAGCGGTAGCGAC
>JANMDR010000219.1:0-14157 GCA_031376425.1 Betaproteobacteria bacterium | reverse complement strand
AAAGCACCCACCTCTGCTTAATCTTCCCGAGCGGCTGGAAACGACGCGTCTTATACTACGACCCTTCGCAGCTGGTGATGGGCCGGCCGTCTTCGCCTCCATCGATGAAAATCGCCCTCTCGCCAAGCAATTTATGCCATGGGTGGATACCCACGATACCGTTGAGGCATCAGAAGCTTACGCCAGACGCATGCACAGCCTGTGGCTGTCGCGCACCGGTCTCACACTGGCGGTATTTGAAAAAGCCAGCGGCGATTATCTAGGTGGTATCGGCCCCCACAGCATCAACTGGGAAATTCCATCTATGGAATTGGGCTATTTTTTTCGTCCGAGCGCTTGGGGCAAAGGTTTTGCTGCCGAGGCCTGCGGTGCGATTTGCGATTTATGTTTCAATTATGCGCAATGTGTGCGGCTTTTTGCTTGGATACATGGCGATAATGCCCAAAGCATACGCGTGATGGAAAAAGCCGGCTTTGTACGCGAAGGTATATTGCGCTTGAACGCCCGTGACCATCATGGTAAAAATCATGATGCAATCATGTATTCTATGCTGCGCGAAGATTTCTTAATGCAACAACCCTCTCAATAAAATTAATAGCCATGACATCCTCCACACCCCAAAACGAAACGCATGTTGACGAAAACCATCTAATGACGGAACGTCGTGAAAAGCTGGCGCTGTTGCGCAAAACTGCTGTGGGTGGCATTGCCTTTCCAAATGACTTCCGCCCCGAACAACAGGCTATGTCACTGCATGCCCAATACGATAAAACCTCGCGCGAAGAATTTCTTGCGATGGAAAAAGTAACCGTGGTTGTTGCTGGCCGGGTGATGCTACGGCGCGGCCAAGGCAAGGCAGTGTTTGCAACGATTCAAGATGCTACTGGCCGGATTCAGCTTTATGCGACCATAAACGATATGGCAGCGGAATCGCTCGCGACCTTTGCCCATTATGATTTGGGTGACATTATTGGTGTGGAGGGCTATTTATTTAAAACCAAAACTGATGAACTTTCGGTACACCTGACCAGCCATCGCTTACTTACAAAATCGCTGCGTCCTCTACCTGAAAAATTTCATGGCTTAACCGATACCGAACAACGCTATCGCATGCGTTACGTTGATTTAATTACCAATCCAGAAGTACGCGATACCTTTGTTATTCGCTCGAAAGTAGTACAAACCATTCGCGAATTTATGGTGCGCCACGGCTATTTAGAAGTTGAAACACCAATGATGCACCCGATACCAGGCGGGGCTGCGGCAAAGCCCTTTAAGACCCATCATAACGCGTTGGATATGCCCTTATATTTGCGCATCGCGCCAGAACTGTACTTAAAGCGGCTGGTGGTTGGCGGGATGGAGCGCGTGTTTGAAATTAACCGCAACTTCCGCAATGAGGGCATGAGCACGCGTCACAATCCAGAATTCACCATGATGGAATTCTATATCGCCTATCGTGATTTCATGCACCTGATGACCTACACCGAAGACTTAATGCGTGATGTCGCCCAAAGAGTGCTGGGCAAAACGCTGGTGCACTATCAAGGCATTGATATTGATTTCGGCCAGCCTTTTGAGCGCTTAACAATGGTGGAAGCGGTTAAGAAATATGCCCCACAACACCTCAATGAAAATTTTGACGATGCCGAGAACCTGTTGCGCTTGATTCGCCTGCATGGTGAAAACGCCAAGCTGACCGACACCGTGGGCACCTTACAACTAAAACTCTTTGAAGCTGCTGCGGAAGCGCATCTTATCCAACCGACATTTATTGTTTCTTACCCAGCAGAAACTTCACCACTGTCACGCCGTAACGACGCGAATCCAAACGTGTGCGATCGCTTTGAGCTATTTATCGGCGGCCGCGAAATTGCCAATGGCTTCTCCGAGTTGAACGACGCAGAAGATCAAGCGGCACGCTTCATGGAACAGGTAAAGCAAAAAGAAGCGGGAGACGATGAGGCCATGCATTACGATGCCGACTTTGTGCGGGCGCTCGAATACGGCCTGCCACCAACGGCCGGCGAAGGTATCGGCATAGACCGCTTTGTGATGTTATTGACGAATGCCGCAAGCATTCGTGATGTAATTTTGTTTCCGCAAATGCGCGCAGAATAGCGTTGCATAAACTGCGGCGACGCTATCATGGCCTTTGAAGTCGGCATTCTGAACGATTGCAACCCGTGGGCGGTGCGCCTGCTACAACAGGCTGCCGCGGCTGGCGACGGCAATTTACAAGAACTCGCGCTGTTTAATCCTGCCACTGACGAAATCGAGAATGTGCAATTTGTGGATTGCCACATGCCCGTGGTGGCTGAAACTAGGCTCGTGAGCATTACCCTATCATCGCCCAAAACGCCATGCATGCACCCTTTATTGCTGCGGCTAAAGGCACTTGTGCTATTAATTAATGACGAAAAAGCAATTGCGGGTTTAAGCCAAGTGGCTGCTGTCCAGAGGTTACCGCGTGAGAACACTACACCAGAGTGCATGGTGCTCGTAAACCCTAAGTTCATCGATGCGGCACAGCACTTTATAAGTTCAATAATTAACACCGAAGATAGTACTCAACTGAGTATCCAACTACGCTTATTCGCCATTCCGGCTGAACCCAACGATGCTGAACACGCAATTCACTTAATTCAGCGCTTCATTGGCGCGCAACGCGAGGCCGAAATTGCGCTTATGATTGATGCTAAGTCCAAGCGAACACCGGGCTACAATGAAGCGGAGCGGATCACCGCTGCGCACGCACTTAAAGATAAAATTATCGAGGCAGCCAATGCAATACGGGTGCGCCGTAAAAACGATAAACAGTCGCCCTAATACCTATGGCGGCGAAAGCAGCGCCATAATATTGCTAGCGCAATCCTCTTGCTCGCAAAGCCTTGTACTTACTGCCTCTACATAGGTTTTGACTGCCGCTAAATTAGCGTAAAACTGCGACCAAGCCCTTAGCATCGCTTCGCCATCTTGTTGATTCCAAGCCATAAAAAGTGCACGCAGCACTTGCGCGATTGGCGCGGGTGCATCCGCCAAAAATTGCTGCAAAAATGCCTCCAGCTTAATGAGATGGGCACCATCATCTTGCACATAAACATGCCAACAAAAAGGCTTTGCCGCCCAATGGGCGCGGACAATGGAATCTTCACCGCGCACAAAATTAATATCGCAAGCCCATAATAATTGATCAAATTCCGGTTGCGGCAGCATGGGAATGGCGATCAAAGTAAGTGCGCCGAGTTGCATTGGCACACCGATCGTCAACGTTTCCAACTCCAACTTGAGCGCCGCACAAACTGCCCCGCGCGTACGTTCTGCAGGCAGTAAACAGACGATTGGTCTGGGCGACTCCTGCCATGCGTTCAGCAATGCGGCTAGCGCCTTATTTTCATAGCAAAATAAAAAAACAAATACTGCATCGGGCAACAACGTCGGTGGTACACCTAGTCCAATTAAAAAATTTTGCTTCTGCGAAACGCCAACAGCAGGTGTCGGTGACAGTGATTGCGCTAAAAATTGGTCACGCTGCAGTAATAAGTTTCGCTCACGCAAAAGACCGCCAGTGTGTTTTGTAAACCCTGGGAAAAAAAAGGTTTTTATCAAAGGGTGGTGTGGATGTGGTGAGGGCAGCAGGTGGTGACTTTCTACCCATTTTTCAGCGCTAAGATATTCCAGATTTAACCAACACAAGTATTGCGCTGCTTGAGTGCCAACCGCGTAATGCTGGCTCAAAGCATCAATATACAGTTCAGGAAGTGCACAGCCAAAGGCTTCGATAAGCAGTAACTGAATCAAGTGTGTATGTTCAGTATGGCTGGAAACGTCTTTAGTACCGAGGTCTCCAGCTGCCTGCATTGATGGCGGTAGCACATTCTCCCACCCGCACACCACTATATTTTCTGACCTATTGGCCGCAATCCGCGCATAGCTAGCCGCATCATCCACGATGAGACGTACCTTAGCATTGTATTCACTCGCCAGTTGTCGCGCCAAGCGTAGGGTTACACCTACATCACCAAAGTTATCGATAACACGGCAAAAAATATCGCAATAAAGGTGGCGTCGCATTTGGTGGGCTGGCGCTAATGACATTGGATATGGCTAGAGCGCCTGAATTAAATTAGCCTAAGGTGTCACCTAAAGCGTAACGTTGATTGCCTCAATTGCCGCGCGGGCAGATGCTAAACGCGCCTGAAATGCTGGAGTTTCTTGCTCCATCGCTTTGGCACGCATCCCGTCCATTCGCATGGCTAAGGTGGTGGCGATAGCGGTCTTTGCTGCTGTTAGCTCGGCCAAAACAACATCTGCTTTTTCCGGTGAATTACAGACCAAAACCATATCGCAGCCCGCATTCAATGCCGCTTGTGCGCCTTGCGTCGTCGTTCCCGCTACTGAGGCACCCTCCATACTCAAATCATCCGAAAACACCGCGCCATCGAAACCTAATTGCTCGCGCAAAATTTGTTTTAACCACTTCGACGAAAAGCCCGCAGGATTGGCATCTACTTGCGGGTAGATAACGTGTGCTGGCATAACAGCGCACAACTTACCGTCTTTAAGTGTCGCAGTCTTGGCAAAGGGCTGTAAATCTGCCGCCTCAATTTCTGCAAAGCTGCGTTCATCAACCGGAATTTCCGTGTGCGAATCGGCTTTAGTAAAGCCATGTCCAGGAAAATGTTTTCCCACAGAGGCCATACCCGCTTCGGCCATACCATGCATTACCTCGGCTGCTAATATTGCCACCACCGCACCATCACGATGAAAAGCGCGCGCACCGATGACACCGGACTCGCCCCAGTCTAAATCCAGAACCGGTGCGAAAGAAAAATCGACACCGTGGGCAACTAATTCTGCTGCCAACACAAAACCTACCTCACGCGCGAAGGCCTTACCCTCTGCTTCTGATTTATTCCATATCTCACCCACAGCCCGCATTGGTGGAATACGCGTGAAGCCCTCACGAAAGCGCTGCACCCTGCCCCCTTCGTGATCCACCGCAATAACCAAGGCTGGACTGCGCAGCCCATGAATAGCCGCATTCAACGCTTTTAGTTGCGTGGGTGATTCATAATTTCGCGCAAATAAAATCATGCCGCCCACAAGAGGATGCTGCAGGCGGGTAATTTCCGCATCAGTCAATGTTGTACCTTCAACATCTACCATTACGGGACCGAGTGGCAGAGAAATTTGCGTGGTGGTCATGAATGCGTCTTCCAATAAAAATTTAAGTTCAACGATGAATAAAAATACAAATTAAGCAGTTTCCAATGTAACAAATGCCAGCACGTAATCTTGTTCATCGGCTAAGGAAATGTGTTTAGCGACGATGCCGCAGGCGCTTAAATGTGTTGCAAGTGTTGCCGCGGCGATACAGTTGGGCTTGCCGCTTGCATCATTGGTAATCGCAATATCATGCCAAGTAAATGCCTTGCCAATGCCTGATCCTAGGGCTTTGGAAAATGCCTCTTTAGCCGCAAAGCGCTTGGCAACATAGAGGGTGATTTGCTTGGCATCGCTAAACTTTGCGAGCTGCTCACGCTCTATGGTGGTTAAAATCCGATCACTAAAACGTGCGCCAAAGCGCTGCATTGCCGCAGCGATTCGCGGTACAAAAAGAATATCGGTGCCAATTCCATAAATCATTGCTGCTATTTGCTCGGCGCTTGATTGACGACGGCTTGATCGGCCACGCCATACAAGGTTAGCAACTTTTTCATCTCGGCAACCGCCTGCCGCAAGCCCACAAAAATCGCCCGACTAACGATGGCGTGACCAATATGCAATTCGCGAATATTGGGCAATGCTGCAATATGTTTTACGTTCAGATAATTCAATGCATGACCGGCATTAAAGCTCATATTCAGGGCATCTATAGCCACTCCTGCAGCCCTGATTTTGGCAATTTCTGTGCGCACTTTTGCATTCCGAGCATCGCGACCATAATTGTAGAACGCATGCGCGTAAGGACCTGTATGAATTTCGCAAACACTTGCCCCTAGTTTCGCGGCGCAAGCAATTTGGGCTTCGTCAGCGTCAATAAAAACGCTCACCCCAATACCAGCATTACGCAGGGTATCGATATGCTTTGCCAATTGCGGCGCATGCTTGATGCAGTCAAGCCCACCCTCGGTAGTGACTTCATAACGGCCTTCCGGCACGAGCATGGCCATTTCTGGCTTAATGGCACAAGCAATCGCCACCATTTCATCCGTTGCCGCCATTTCAAAATTAAGTTTCACGTGTATCGTGTCACGCAACCTGCGCACGTCGGCATCTTGGATATGGCGGCGATCTTCGCGCAAATGCACCGTGATGCCGTCCGCCCCCCCTAGTTCAGCCTCAACTGCCGCCCATACGGGATCAGGTTCATAGGTCTGACGCGCCTGCCTTACGGTGGCAACGTGATCGATATTTACGCCCAGTTCAATATTGGTCATTTTATTTCTGAAAATTCCGCGATGAGGCTTCGGGTGTGTAGCACCTGGTTGCCCAAAAGATGATTAATAATTAATCGCACTAACTGCTTGGATTGCTGTTGGGTAACGGGGTCTTGATAGTTTGCTTGCGCCATATCAAGCAAGGTTTTACCGCATAATTGTAGCCCGTGCGCGGGTTTTGCGGTTGGTGCTGCGGTATTTATATCAGATGTCGTAAGTGCTATCGCACCTTGGTCGACAATATAGCAATATTGTGCCTCGGCTTGAATGGGCAGACCCGTGTGGGCGGCTACATCAAGATTTAGTCCATAGCCTAAGTGTTGAAATAAGGTTAGCTCAAATTGTCGGAGCATCACCGCGATTTGCTGCGTTTGGCTGGCACGGGCTAGCCGTTTTTTTTGCTTCAAATGCGCCGCATAGTGGGCAAATTCCGAGGTCGATTGGGTGGCAAAGTCGTTGCTAAATTCAGTGCTGAATAGAACGGTATTCCCAGCATTGTTAGCCGCCGTGTGCGCGACCATTTGGCTGCGATAGTGGCCTTCAATTAGGCGTTGCAAGGTTGCTTGGTAGGCATCAAAAAGCGCAGGCTGCGGATCTTCTTTAACGCATAATTTCAGTAGTAGTTCGTTCAAATAAAATGCGGACAACAATGCTGTGCCCTGAAGCTGCGGGAAAATTGCGCCACTTTCCGCCGTTTTAAGGGTCTTTAACTCTGCCTTACCCATCCACACTAGGTTAAGCGGCTGAAATGGACTACGGGCGCTGGTGAGGGCACCGTGGGGTCGCTTTGCGCCACGTGCAACCATGGATACGCGCCCATGTTTGCGGGTAAATGTTTCCAATATCAAGCTGGTTTCTTTATACGGATAGGCGTGCAAGATGAACGCTAGGTCAAACTCGTCGGCAGCGGGCTTGGCTTTTAGCGCCGTTTTTTTTGCTGGTGTTGCACTGGTAGGTGCTGTGCCTTGGTGTTTTAAAGCCTTTTCCGCCTTTCCAACGGACTGACGTGGCCGCGCAGGTGAAGGTGAAGGCGCTCGCGTTTGTTGGGTATGCGTGGCATAGGCATCAGCAATAACAGAGTTCACCACCCGTGCCTGCGGGCGCTGCAGCATGGGTGCACGCGGCAACACCTCGGCTGCGGTTAACTGCACATTGACATCAGCATCAACGGTTTCATCGGTCATGGCGTTTTCCCCACCAGCGCTACCGCGCCTTACTCGTAACCGTATTGGCGCAGCAAGGCATTATCATCCGCCCAGCCTTTTTTAACGCGTACCCACAGCTCCAAATACACCTTACCCCCAAACATCCGCTCCATTTCGATACGGGCTTCAGTGCCAATTTTTTTCAGTTTTTCCCCTTTGGCGCCGATTAAAATGGCTTTTTGGCTGGCCTTTTCCACGACGATGGCGATATGAATGCGACGCAATGCACCCTCCAGCTCAAATTGCTCGATAACAACGCTGGTTGAATAAGGCAATTCTTCACCCACAAATCGAAAGACTTTTTCACGTACAAATTCAGCGGCAATAAAGCGCTCTGATCGATCGGTGATGTCATCCGGCCCATAAATAGGCGGTTGCAGGGGCAACATTTTAGCGGTGACTTCCTTTAGCAACTCTAACTGCGTTCCGGCTTTGGCACTAATGGGCACAATGGCCGCAAATTTACGTTTTGCCTGTACACCTTCAATAAATGGCAATAATGCATTTTTATTGGCGGCCTGATCAATTTTATTGATCACCAGAATTACATTTTCATACTCAGTCAAAATATCCAGCACCGCTTGATCCGCTTCGCCAAAATGCTTACCCTCAAGCACAAACCATATGACATCCGTATCGGCAATTACTTGATTTACCGTGCGGTTCAATAATTTGTTCAAGCTATTTTGATGCGTGAGCTGAAAACCTGGGGTATCCACAAAAATATACTGCGCGTCGGGCTCGGTCTGAATCCCCACCAAACGATGCCGCGTGGTTTGTGCTTTACGCGAAGTGATACTGACTTTTTGCCCTACCAAGTGATTCAACAAGGTGGATTTACCAACATTGGGACGACCAACAATGGCGATGGTGCCGCAACGAAACTCTGGATTATTTTTCATATTTTCTAACAAAGCGAATATCCTAAATTAGGATGGAACCATTTTCAAACGCACGGCATGATGACAAAGGCACTAAACAGCGGGTGCATCAAGCATGGCGGCCGGTGCGGCGTTTTTCCAACAAACCGGCATCGCGCAAATGCGTCAGCGCGGCCTGTGCGGCACGCTGTTCGGCTTCACGACGCGACCCGCCCTCACCGACAACAATGATATGACCACCATAGACGGCACACTCCACCCGAAAATGTTGCACATGCGCCTGACCAGAAATTTGCATCACCTTGTAATTGGGGAGGGGTTGGCGAATCGATTGTAGGGCCTCTTGCAAAGCCGTTTTCGGGTCCTTTGCGGGATCCCCCGTAATGACGGATTCCAGCAGTGGGCGAAATTGCGCCAGAATAACGGTTTGCGCAGCAGCAAAGCCAGCATCCAAAAATACCGCACCAAACAATGCTTCAACGGCATCCGCAAGTATCGATGGTCGTTGCGCACCGCCGGTTTTAATCTCGCCGGCTCCCAAGCGCAAATACTGGCTCAATTGTAGGGACTTAGCAATTTCAACTAGCACCGTTTGATTTACCAAATTGGCGCGCAAGCGGCTTAGCTCACCTTCAGGCAATTGCGGAAACTGCGCGAACAACTGGGTCGCAATCGTGCAACCCAGAACGCTGTCACCCAAAAACTCTAAACGTTCATTGTGCGGCGTCGCAAAACTTCGATGCGTTACCGCTTGGTCTAACCATGCTTTCTGGGCAAAATGGTGACCAAGCGCATTTTGCAGGTCGTCACTACCGGCCCACGATGCTGTGTTTTTGACGCTGCTTTTCTTTACCGCTTTTATTAATGTATCTGCCGCTCCGAGTTGAGCGCCCTCGGTCTGCTTCATTTCTGGTGAAATCCCAGAATCACGAACTGAACCTCGACCCCGCGACGCGATCTCGAATCACCCCGTCAACTTTTTTCATTGGATGCCACAGCAAACTCAATAATCAATGTCCAATTAGCCACTAGGGGAATTTTGGCAGTCCATGCAGCTGATACCACTGTCTCATTACCATCTTTGGCAATCTCCAGATCGTTACCAGTAAGCACTTTGATATTATCAACGTTGGCTGCTCTATCAAACGCTTTACGGATCTCGCTCACCGTTCCGGAGCGCCCTGCTTCCGAAGCTGCCGCCGTTAAGACGGCTCGCTTCACCGCGTTATATTCTAAATACTGCGGGATGACCTTCAATGCGAGCAAACTCCCAGCGCCCGCAATAACAAACAGGAGCATCACCAAATACATACTCATACCGCTTTGTTTTTTAAAGCTTTTCATTTTTTCCCCTCATTCAGATCAACAATATTTACGCTTACTCTCAAATCATTATTGAATTTTAGTGCCGATACGGCTAAACGCATCGTAATTCATCCACACTAAAAATGCGCGGCCGACGATATTTTCTTCCGGTACAAAACCCCAGTAACGACTGTCATCGCTGCCATCGCGATTATCACCCATCATAAAGTAATGGCCATCAGGTACTTTACACGTCATTTCTTCGCCATTGTATGCGCAATTATTGATGTTCGGGAAGGGACGCACATTGCGTCTATCCAAACTCGGCATATCTGGCAGTACCATCATACGGTGACTTACCTCGCCCAATTTCTCTTGATAGCTCTGATAGCTGCGCCCTTCAATAGACTGAAAGTTATCAACATAACGCTCGCCAATGGTGGTGGCCAGCGCAATGCCGTTAATAGTTAAGCGTTTATCTTTGTAATTCACCACATCGCCAGGAATACCCACCACCCGTTTAATATAGTCTTTGGTGGTATCGAGTGGATAGCGAAACACCATCACATCGCCTCGTGCCGGCAAGCCCACATCCATAATTTTTTTGTTCAAAACCGGTAAGCGCACACCGTAGGCATATTTATTGACCAAAATATGATCGCCTACTAGTAAGGATGGCACCATCGATGGTGTTGGTATTTTAAACGGCTCATATAAAAATGAACGCAGCAAAAAAACCACCAAAATTACCGGAAAGAAACTCGCCGCTGTTTCCACCACAATGGGCGCGGAACGGCCAGAAGTAGGCGCTGCACCAATACCCGCTGCAGCATTTTTTGCCAAACGGCGTTGCTTAAAAAATATAATATCAATCAGCCAAATTCCACCACTAATGACGGTTGCGGTCAGAAGTACCGCAGAAAAACTCATCAGACTTTTTAAACCAAGCAAGCCTAAAAACGCCACAAACGCCAGCGGATACGCAAGCTCTTGTAGTGCCTGCATAGGTGTGGTTTCGGCCTCAGCGATTTGTTTGCCAAATTGTGCCTCTGGTGGCTTTGAAAAAAGCCCCATGACAATCACAATACTGCTAGCAACTAGCGCAATCCACGCAATCGTTTCCCAATCCATATTTACTCTACTTTCAAAAATTTGAAGTTGCTAGTGTCGCGCCACAGTGCCATATTGTCGCGCACTTTGCGACGAATCCACCTAACACCAAGATGATTAGCCGTCGCCAACCTGCAAAATTGCTAAAAACGCTTCTTGGGGAATCTCAACATTACCCACTTGCTTCATGCGTTTTTTACCGGCTTTTTGCTTTTCAAGCAATTTCCGTTTACGGGAAATATCCCCACCATAGCATTTTGCCAAGACATTTTTGCGTAACGCTTTTATATTTTCCCGCGCGATGATATTGGTGCCAATGGCGGCTTGTACGGCCACATCAAACATCTGACGCGGGATTAGCTCACGCATTTTTGATGCTAATTCGCGGCCCCGATATTGGCTACTGGCGCGATGAACGATCAGTGACAACGCATCCACTTTATCGCCATTAATTAGAATATCAAGCTTTACCAAATCGCCAGTACGGTATTCTTTAAAATCATAGTCTAGCGACGCATAGCCGCGAGAAATTGACTTCAATTTATCGAAGAAGTCCATCACCACTTCATTCATCGGCATATCGTATTTCAGAATAACTTGGCGGCCTGCATATTGCATATCGGTCTGCGAACCGCGCTTTTGATTACACAAGGTGATTACCGAACCGACATACTCCTGCGGCATGAGCATGGTGGCACTAATCATCGGCTCACGAATTTCTTCGATTTTGGTCAATTCCGGTAATTTCGAGGGATTTTCAATCTCAATGATTTCGCCATCGCGCATCACGATTTGATAAATTACCGTAGGTGCCGTGGTAATTAAATCCACGTCATACTCACGCTCTAGGCGTTCTTGCACAATTTCCATGTGCAGCAAGCCTAAAAACCCGGTACGAAACCCGAAGCCCAAGGCTTGCGATGTTTCCGGTTCAAAACGCAAGCTTGAATCGTTTAATTGCAACTTCGTCAATGCATCGCGCAAGGAATCATATTGATTTGATTCCACGGGATAAAGTCCAGCAAATACCTGAGGTTTAATCTCTTTGAAACCGGGACATGGTTCCGCTGTTGGGTTATCCAGCGAGGTCACGGTATCCCCTACCTTTGCATCTTTTAGCTCTTTAATACCAGAGATAATAAAACCTACGCCACCCGCACTAATTTCTTTACGGGCTTGCGACCGTGGGGTAAACACACCTACCTGCTCCACCAAATGTTGCGCCTTGGTAGCCATGAGTAAAATTTTATCTTTGGGCTTGAGAACGCCATCAATTACACGCACCAACATCACTACACCCACATAATTATCAAACCACGAATCGATAATCAGTGCTTTGAAGGGCGCGTCTTTGTCACCGGTTGGTGGTGGAAATTTAACGATGGCATGCTCAATAACATCATCAATACCAATGCCGGTCTTGGCACTGCAGCGCACTGCATCCATTGCAGGGATACCGATAATATCTTCAATTTCTTCAATTACGCGGTCGCAATCAGCGCTCGGTAAATCTATTTTATTTAGGACGGGAGTCACTTCCACACCCAATTCGACTGCCGTATAGCAGTTCGCCACCGTCTGGGCTTCCACACCTTGGGATGCATCTACTACCAATAGGGCACCTTCGCAGGCTGAAAGCGAACGGGAAACTTCATAGGAAAAATCAACATGGCCTGGCGTATCGATTAAATTTAGCTCGTACGTAATACCATCTTTTGCCTTATAGGTTAAGGCTGCGGTTTGCGCTTTAATGGTAATCCCGCGCTCGCGTTCTAAGTCCATAGAATCCAGCACCTGCGATTCCATCTCGCGGCTGGAAAGGCCACCACAGCGTTCAATAATGCGATCCGCTAAGGTAGATTTACCGTGATCAATATGCGCGATGATAGAAAAATTACGTATGTGCTTCATGAATACCTTGAAATAATACTAATAAAAACGTATGCGCGAGCAAAACAAAAAACTTGCCCCAGTTGCAGCGCCCATTTACAACACCAACCCTTAATTTTACCGTAAAGCCGCTAATAAAGCATTTTTACCACGCTCTGGGCGCCGTAATTTTTAACTTAGTAAATACCCTTGTAAAGTAAATGAATTTTCAATTAAAACTACTAGGGTCATTTTCTTAAAACTGCCAATTTTAATGTTCCCCTTAATGAAACCGCATATACTCATTTTGGAATTAATGCACATTTTTAGCTAAATTCCCCCAAAATTGGGTAAAACTCAGTGTATTTCAGCGTTAAATCAGAGAACAGGAGAAAATATGACTTCACTTAAAAGAGGCATCATTGCACTAGTGGTTTTGCTATTTTTGGCCGCGATTAGTTTTTTCGGCTATAAATTCCTCAAGCCAAACGTAAAGGTAGGCGTACTCCATTCTTTAACCGGCACGATGGCAGGATCTGAAAGCGTATTAAAAGAAGTTGCACTTATGACCTTTGATGAAATCAACAAAGAAGGCGGCGTATTAGGGCGGAAAATTGAAGCGGTGGTCAAAGACCCCGCATCCGACTGGCCACTATTCGCAAAACAAGCCACCGAGCTGCTCTCTGTTGATAAGGTTGCGGTTACCTTTGGCTGCTGGACATCGGTGTCCCGTAAGCATGTACTGCCACCTTTTGAGGATTTAAACGGCTTACTGTTCTACCCCGTGCAGTATGAAGGACAGGAATTATCTAATAATGTGTTCTATACCGGTGCCGCGCCAAATCAACAAGCCATTCCGGCAGTTGACTATTTGCTGAGCGAAAAAGGCGGTGCCGCCAAGGGTTTTGTGCTGCTTGGAACCGACTATGTTTATCCCCGCACTACCAATAAAATTTTACGGGCTTATCTACTTTCAAAGGGCATACCTGCGGAAAATATCTTAGAGGAATACAAACCATTCGGCTTTAATCAATGGGCACCGTATGTAACTGAAATTAGCAAATTTGCCGCTAAGGGTTTCAAGGTTGCGGTTGTAAGTACGGTGAACGGTGATTCCAATACGCCATTTTATGAAGAGCTCAGCCGCCAGCGTATCTGGGGTAGCGTCGTTCCTGTCGTCGCGTTTTCGGTTGGTGAGCAAGAGCTCAGCGTGGTGCAAGGTCGCCAACCAATCGGTCATCTGGCGGCGTGGAATTACTTTATGAGTATCGATAATCCAAAAAATACTGAATTCAAAAATAAATGGGCGGCATGGTCAAAGTTGCGCAAACTTGGCACTGGCTT
>JANMDR010000198.1:0-9970 GCA_031376425.1 Betaproteobacteria bacterium | reverse complement strand
GAAGCACCTGCACATTTAGGATTAGCAAAATTAGCAGGATTAGCATTAGCAACCCCCGTAAGTGAAACCGCCAAAGCTGGTGAAATATGAGCTTGTTAGATTTTATTCGCTGTGTGGTCGTTTCGAATCTTACCGACGCTAATGCTAAAGCTGCCAAAGTTGCTGAAGCTGCTAATGATGATGCTATTGAAGCAATCGCACATTTAGGATTAGCAAAATTAGCCGGATTAGCAGTAGCAACCCCCATAAGTAAAACCGCCAAAGATGGTGAGATATGAGCTCATTAGATTTTATCCGCTGTGGGGTCGTTTCAAATCTTGTCGATGCTAATGCTAAAGCTGCCAAAGTTGCTGAAGCTGCTAATGATGGTGCTGTTGAAGCGCTCGTACATTTAGGATTAGCTAAATTAGCAGGATTAGCAGTAGCAACCCCCATAAGTGAAACCGCCAAAGATGGTGAGATATGAGCTTATTAGATTTTATTCGTTGTGGGGTCGTTTCAAATCTTGTCGATGCTAATGCTAATCCTGCTAATTCTGCTAATGATGGCGCTATTGAAGCGCTTGCATATTTAAGATTAGCTAAATTAGCCGGATTAGCAGTAGCAACCTCCATAAGTGACACCGCCAAAGATGGTGAGATATGAGCTTATTAGATTTTATTCGCAGTGGGGTCGTTTCGAATCTTGCCGATGCTAATGCTAAAGCTGCTAATCCTGCTAATGATAGTGCTGTTGCAGCACCTGCACATTTAGGATTGGCTAAATTAGCAGTAGCAACCCCATTGAGTGAGACCCGCGCACAATGGCAAGAATTTGAAGCCTTACTTGCTATTGTCGCCCCCGCTTACAACACCCCTGCGCATGAGGTTGAATGGGCGCGGGAAGCCGCACGGGGTGATCTTGAAGCAGCGTTGGTGAGTTATCGGGAACTGGCGGCGCAGGTGCCGCACATGCGGAGCTATGGGCAGTTAAAGCAAAACAGTATTGCAGAATGCACTCAAAATCGTGCCAACAAAAACCAACTAAAAGGGGTGAGCGGAGATCACAAGGGGCTTTTGCAGGTCTTGTAGGTTAACTGCCTGTGCCTTTGCTCAATAATCATACAGTGCAACTGCAAGACTTTAAAGCGCTGCTTGCTATTCCTGAAAAGGTGGTTGCCTGTTGCACTGTATTTTAAGACATGTTCTCAGCGGAGAGCGGGTGCCGGGATGCCTGCGTCGCCTTGCTTCAATATCGCCATAATCTGGCAGTTAATATAGCGGCTGGTCTGCACGCAAAGCCTTTACGAGCTAATTTTAGGTCATATCTCTCTACTTATGAATGAGCTGGTTTTACGAGGAGATTACCCTACATCAGTGAGAACTGCGGTGAACCTATAAATAATACTTATTCTATTTTTTTACATCCAGCCGTTTTAGCTGCTTCATATGCCAGCAAAATTTTATGTTGCGTGGTGCCTTCAGCTGGCGCACCCTTGCCCGCCCTTAAAAGTGTTTCCCGAAACGGTGCACAATGGGGCGAGTCGATCAGCTTATTGGCCAGGGCCGTGGTTTGTTGCGTGGCGTCTTTCTTCACCAAAGAACCCATTATTTTCTGAGTACCCCATTCGATGGCACCCACCTTAACCGCCAACCACAGGGCAAGCAATAGAAAACAACAAACAGCAAAACGAATCATTAATGCTTTCATCATTGCGCCTTGAATTAGTTTGAAACAATCTAAAATACTCTAGCGCGATATTATCACCGTAAGTGTGTAGGGTCAGAAAGAACCGATTTCTTGCTCTGAAAGTGCGGTGTTAGGAAATATAATTTCGTGTGTTCAAGCGCTCTTTTATCCTTCCTGATAATTGGAGTTATCAGGAAGGGAAAATGGGTAAACTTATGGTCGGGCAGTTTTTAAGGGGGGGTTACCGGATTTTCTCGTTGAGATCGATAACTTCCAGCCCTACCTCAAACGGATTGAGGATTGCAAAATCCATATTTTAGTGATTGAAAAATTTGAAGAACAGTAACTTCAGCCCTGTTTGGCGACGTGTGCTCAGCGGACAGAACTCCCGGCCAACAAAACCGAAAATAGGGGTAAGCAGATACCAAAATGGGCTTTTGTAGGTTACCTGCCAGCGACTTCGCTGTCGCAATAGAATCAGCTCGCGTAAATATCAGCTTTTTACCTTACTACCCGCCGCCGCCTTCTTCAAGAAATCATAAACACCCGCATCGCCCATCTTGCGGGCTTCGGCAAGTTCACCTGCTTTGGTGGCGAACAGCACTGTGCTTTCTGGGGAGAGTATGGCGATAGCGGGAATGCCTTTTTTAAGCGGTACGCCGTATTTTTCAGCGATGTCCACGTTTTTGTCAAACTTGCCCACGTTTACTTTCACCACTTTAAAGTCGCGTGTGATCATTGGCGCAGCACTACCGGTTTTCATCGCGCTGTCGAGCATTTTGCAATCACCACACCAGTTGGCACCAAACACTATTAGCACTGGCACCTTGTTCATTTTGGCTTGCAACAAAGCTTGCTGAATATCCAGTTTTGCATCCGCCAGATCATCATAGGGATTAGCCTTGGCGATGGCGGCATTGTCGGGAGTGGCTGGTTTTTGGGCGTTAGCGCTGCTTGTACAAAATGCAAAGGTGGCGAATACAGCGGCGGTGAAAGCCGTGTTGATGAGTTTCATTGAATGATCCTTCTTGGTTAACATGTATTATTCCGTTGTTAGTTCAACTGCTGTCTCAAAGGCACTACAGCACCATCCACCCCCTAAGCCTTCCATAAACCTCCGCACTACAAAGCAGCTGAAAATGATCCGTGCCGTAAACCAACAGCTGGTTTTCCGCCGCTATTTTTAAACTCAACCCCGCTTGTTGATGCTGCCCCAGCGCACTTTTTACGGCTACTAAACCATCGCCAAATAAGCGCTCGTTTTTCTTTGGTGGTGCGGCTTGTTTTGTTGCTGCTACTACATAGCAGGCTACATTTGCTGGTAGCGCTACATAGGTGCGCAGGTCGCGCGTGGTTTCGGGGTTTTTGTTTTGCCAATCGCTATGGGCTAAATTGCCGTAGCGTAAATCGGTAATGCCAGCGCTGCGAATTTTAGTAAGCTTGGTGAAGGGTGCGGCGTAGGGGCTGATGCCCAGAAAAATATCGGCCCAGTTGCCTGCGCGTTCTAGTAGCGCGCCGTGATGGGGTGTGCCTAAAAAAATGATTTTTTTAAGTTTACTTAGCCACGTGTGTTTGGCTTGCTTTGCGTACGCACAGGCGCTGCGGCTCACTAGGCCGCCCATGCTGTGGCAGAGTAGGATAATTTCGGTGATGGGTGTTGTGTTGTTGGCGGTGGCTGCTACTACAGTTTGTTCTAGCAGGGCTGAAAAATCTGCGCCGTTGGTAGAAATATGGCGGCCGGTATTGTAGTGTAAATAGGCCGTGCAGTAGCCAAATTCTTGCGCTAGCGCCTCACCGTGGTTGTGGCCTTCTTTGGTCCATTGCAGGTCATTCATGCACAGGCCATGCACCATGATTAACAGCTTGCCGTTTGCGGGTAGGGTGACTAATTTAAGCCCATTCTGGCGGAGCGACATTTGAATGGCTAATGGGTTATTGGTTTGCGCTAAATAATCGCCGGAAACGCCGTTTAATGCTGCCAGTACGGCCTCGCGCTGCGGTGATGCGGCGGCGTCCACGGTGGTGCCTGCGTCCATCAATGGGGCAAGTTTTGCCAAGGCGGCGTCTAAGCCGCTACCCACCACATTTGTTACTGCATGCACGCTGCGATACACTAGGCCGGTAATGCCGCTGGTGTTCCCTTCGCGCGACTCGCCAACGATGGGTGCCAAGCCAGAAATATTGCGATGTAGCGCCTCCACCAAATCGGTGATGCTATTAACGGCATCGATACTTAATTTGGCAGCGCCTTTGAGATCATTTGTGGTCATTTTTTGGGGAATATTCTAACGAATGCGAGTGCCTGCAGACGGCCTAAAATAAGGGCTCTTCGGTATTTTCAATCAGTATAGCGCTAGCAGCCTAATTGTGCTGCCTCAGTTGTTTTTAATGATATGCGTAAAATCAGACCATTGTTCAACGCGAAAAGCGCGAATATCACGAATGGATTTCGGCAACCAGGGTAGGCTTTTTACGGCTTGAATTGCGGCGAAAAGTGCTGCCATATTTTCATTTTCAGTAACGTATAAACTACCCTGCACGCGATGAAATCCGTGCTCACCTAATATCGAGCCAATCTCGACATAGGCTTGAGAAACACCTTTGGGATGATTTTTTTCAGTGTCTGCCACCACTAAATCAAACGCAATCGCGTACATTAACGCGCATCCGGATCGTCAAGCATTCTAGAATACCGATACAACACAACTTCGCCCGTTTCCACCATCGTGATTTCTACGAGCCAATCGCCATTACTTTCACGAACAGGGTGACCAACAGCGTATTTTGGGCCAAATGCGCCAAAGGACTTAATTTTGCCGACTGGCACATACGGTGGAGCAATCACTGCATTCATATTAGCCTCGGTAAGTCAGATTTGCTAAATAGTAAGCGCATATGCCAAATTTTTCAATACAACCTTTGCCGTAACATATTACGCTACTACCGCCAGCAACTGCGGCACCTCATAAGGCAATGCTAAGACTTTTGCCAATAGGCCATCTACAGCCTTAAACCGCATATTGCCGCCTTTAATACTTTCAACTTGTGCGACCACTAGCGCTTCCACGCCACCAGTTTCTAAAGCTGCGAAATTGGCTACTTCACCACAGGCTTGGTCGCCAAATTCGGGGCTATAAAGTTTGTCCCCAAGCGCCATTTCGGTAGTGGCGATGGCTACTCTGACCATGCGCCGTTTAAGGATGCCGCGATATTGCGTGCGGGCAACAATTTCTTGGCCGGGATAGCAGCCTTTTTTGAAGCTCACCCCACCCGCAAGCTCAAAGTTTGCCATTTGCGGCACAAAGGCTTCTACGGTTTCAGGCAATACGGTGAGCACACCTTGGCGAATTTGGTGCAGGTCCCAAGCGCTGGCGGGGGCGGGTTTTGCAGTTGCACTTTTGCCATTCCAATAGCTAATAGCCTCAGTTGCTGGGGCGATGTACACCGTGGCGGCGCTATCTGGTTTTAACATCATCGCGCCATTGTTGCTGGTAACCGTCATGGGTGATCTGGCCGCAGCTAAGTCAACACTACCAATACAACCAACGCGCACGAGTTCATCACTCACATCATCCAGCACTACTTTTGCGCGCAGCACAAACATGCGCAGGCGCTTAATAGTGCCGCCCACCAAGGCACGCGGCATCATGAGCCAATAGGCGTCGCCAATTTTCCAAAGCACGCAGGTCATCAGCAGTCTGCCCTTTACAGCGCACCAGCCGTTCCACTGCGCGTGGCCTTCGGCTAGATTGTTGACGTCATTGGTAAGCTGGTTATGCAAAAAGCTCGCTGCATCCACGCCAGTGGCGCGAATTAAACCAAAGTGGGATAAATCCACCAACTGTAAGGTGGAATCGTTTTTAGGGCTATTAAAGCCACCTAAGCTACCGACGCCATTAAATCCAACAACGCGACCATTATCAAACTGTGCGCCTTGCTGCTGTAAATGTTGTTGCCATTGTTCTGACATTGCTTTGCTCTCTGCACGGGTAGGATTATTGCACTATTCTACGACGCCAAGCTTGTTTCCTCCCAATGTGTTACACCTTGCCGTGAAAATGTTTACACCCAAGCTCCTCCCCAGCCTGCCGCCGCCCGATGTGCGTACCCCTATTAAGCTCTGTGCTTCGGCACAATTGCGCTGGTTTGCAATGGCGGCGCAGCTTGCCGGGGCTGCGGCATTGTTGGCATTAATTTGGCTGGGTAATTTTTCTGCTCAGTCTCAGGTAATTTCTACGGTTTTAGTATTTGGGCTATTGCTGGTACATTTTTTGTATACGCGCTTCTTCAGGCTGCGTAATGGCATTAAAAACGCTGGTGAAATTATTGCCTTCGGTATTCATGCCGCGGCGCGGCCTGATGTAGTTGATACGCTGGATAACAGCGCTGAAGCATTCACTACCGCGCCGGGAACAGTAGCGACGATAGCCAAAAAAGAGCCGCTGCAAATTTTTATACAAACCCGTGGCGGGCAAATTGAGCACGGTCAGCTCATCACCACTCAGTTCGTTGCCCCATTTTTTACTTGTGTGCGTTTTCGCATATTTACTGAAACGCCGCAAAAAATATGGAAAAAAAGATGGACTACGCGCAGTCGTCAACTGCTGTTACTATCCGACAACATTGATGCAGAAGAATTTCGGCAGTGTCGCGTGTTGCTACGTTGGTCATAATTGGTCAAGTATAATAGCGAGTGAATTTGATCGTGCCATTCCCATCACCGCGCTTCCACCAACTCAGACTTCTAAGCCTATTAAGCCCCAAATGAACGCCACCGCATCGTCAAGCCCCCTACATTTTTCTACGCTTTATTCTGTACTCGCGTTTTCTGACTTTAGGCGGGAAAAACTAGAGGCCGCACTCCATGCTGATCTGCTGAAAACGCTCGGAGCTGATAGCGTTAAGCAAATAAGGGTACAAGCCCGTTTCGTGCATTTTCTAGCATGCAGTAGCGCCCTAGAAGCTGCTGAAATAGATCACCTTCAGCAATTATTGCAACCCAATATTGCGCCGCAAAGTGGTTTAGAAATCGTGGGTGAGGCACCATCGTTTATTGTCATTCCCCGGCTTGGCACCGTGTCACCTTGGGCGTCTAAAGCTATTGATATTGCCCACAATTGTGGCTTGGCTGTGGTGGCGCGTATTGAGCGGGGTATTGCCTATTTTGTTACTGCGCCGGATACGGAAATCGCTGCCGCCGTGCAGGTGTTGCGTGCGCAGGTGTGTGATCCTATGACTGAATCAGTCATTGACACTGCCGCCCAAGCCCAGCAGCTATTTGCCACCCATGCGCCCGCACCATTAGGCTACGTGCCATTGTTGGTAGAGGGAAAATCGGCCTTGGCCGCTGCAAATACAGAACTGGGTTTGGCACTATCGCCCGACGAAATTGAATATTTAAATGATTATTACCAGCGCATAAAACGCGACCCCACTGACGCTGAGCTTATGATGTTTGCGCAAGCAAACTCCGAGCATTGTCGGCATAAAATTTTTAATGCAAGCTGGGTCATTGATGGCAAGGCTCTACCGCATACGCTTTTTGGCATGATTCGTAATACCCATAAACTGCATCCCCAAGGTACAGTCATTGCGTACTCTGATAACTGTGCAGTCATTGAAGGTGCGCCAATTTCAAGGTTCTTCAGTCGTGAAGGGCAATTTGGTTATACCCAAGATACCACCCATATTTTGCTAAAAGTGGAAACCCATAATCACCCGACCGCCATCGCGCCGTGGCCGGGTGCCGCCACCGGCAGCGGTGGTGAAATTCGTGATGAAGGTGCCACTGGCATTGGCGCTAAACCTAAAGCGGGGTTGTGTGGCTTTACGGTTTCTAACTTGCATATTCCTAATTTGCGCCAACCGTGGGAACCTGCCACCGGCCTGCAAAAGCCTGCGCGTATTGTGTCGCCGCTAGAAATTATGATTCAAGGCCCCTTGGGTGCTGCCGCGTTTAATAATGAATTTGGCCGCATCAATTTAACAGGCTATTTCCGTACTTATGAGCAAGATGGTTTTGGTTACCATAAGCCCATCATGATTGCCGGTGGCTTGGGTAATATTTCGGATCAGCATACGCAGAAAAAAATGTTGCCACTAGGCACCTTACTCATCGTGCTTGGCGGCCCCGCCATGCGCATTGGGGTGGGTGGCGGTGCGGCATCCAGCATGGCATCGGGTAGTAATTCTGCTGCCTTAGATTTTGCTTCTGTGCAGCGGGCAAACCCAGAAATGCAGCGTCGTGCACAAGAAGTGATTGACGCGTGCTGGACCTTAGGCGCGGCTAATCCAATTTTATCGATTCATGATGTTGGTGCAGGCGGCTTATCAAATGCCTTGCCGGAACTGGCGCATGGCGGCGGTGCCGGTGCGCTGTTTAATTTACGCGCAATTCCCAATGATGAGCCGAGCATGTCGCCGCGCGAAGTGTGGAGCAATGAAAGCCAAGAGCGCTATGTGCTGGCGATTGCGCCCGCGAGTTTGCCGCAGTTTGAAGCCATGTGCACGCGTGAGCGTTGCCCCTTTGCCGTATTGGGCACGGCAACGGCGGATCAACAACTGCAGGTACACGACGCGCTTGCGAACAATTTCCCCGTTGATCTGGAAATGGAAATTTTGCTGGGCAAACCGCCGCGTATGGTGCGTGATGTCGTGCGCTTGGCAAATGCCGCAGCACCGCTAAACCTGCTCAACGTAAGCTTAGAAGCGGCAGGCGCGATGGTTTTAGCGCTGCCCAGTGTTGCCGATAAATCTTTTTTAATAAATATTGGTGATCGCTCGGTAGGTGGCCTCACCGCACGGGATCAAATGATCGGCCCGTGGCAGGTGCCAGTGGCTGATTGCGCGGTGACTTTGATGGGCTTTGATACCCTGCAGGGTGAAGCCATGGCGATGGGCGAACGGCCACCCATTGCCATCATCAACGCCCCAGCGTCAGGCCGTATGGCCGTGGGCGAAGCGCTCACCAATATTGTGGCCGCAGATATTGCTGCCATTGGCGATATTAAGCTATCAGCTAACTGGATGGCCGCCTGCGGCGTGGCTGGTGAGGATGCCAAGCTGTTCGACACCGTTCACGCTGTGGGTATGGAATTATGCCCCGCGCTAGGTATCGCAATTCCCGTGGGTAAAGATTCGCTGAGCATGAAAACCAGTTGGAATGAGGCTGGTGTTGATCGTAATATCGTATCGCCAATATCGCTGGTGATTTCCGCCTTCGCGCCGGTGCGTGATGCCAGCCGCACCCTGACGCCGTTGCTACAAAAAACTGCTGAAGCTACTGAATTATTGCTCATTGACCTTGGCGCAGGAAAGGCGCGCTTAGGCGGTTCCGCGCTCGCACAAGTATTAGGTCAGGTGGGTGATGTTGCGCCGGATTTAGATTCGCCACCGCAGTTTGTGGCGTTTTTTTATGCCATACGGCAGTTAGCGCAACGCGATTTAATTTTAGCCTATCACGATCGTTCCGATGGTGGCCTATTCACCACACTGTGCGAAATGATGTTCTGTTCCCATATGGGTGTGAGCATAGTACTCGATGCTTTGACATTTAATGCGCGTCAATCGGATGTAGATGATTATGATGTTTCCAAGACTGCCAAAACCTTAGCAGCAGATGAGGTGGTATTGCGGGCTTTGTTTAACGAAGAATTAGGGGCAGTGCTGCAAATAAAGCGTAGCG
Source organism: Betaproteobacteria bacterium (assembly GCA_031376425.1). Classification (GTDB taxonomy): domain Bacteria; phylum Pseudomonadota; class Gammaproteobacteria; order Burkholderiales; family Usitatibacteraceae; genus JANMDR01. The sequence goes on along the minus strand of JANMDR010000198.1, from coordinate 618 downwards.
ATCGTGAGGCCGTGATGCAGCTTTTACGCACCGCAGGTCTTTCCGCTAACGCCCACTTAATCGGTAGCGTGAACGATTCCGATGAGTTAAGAATTATTCGGAGCGGTAAGCCAATTTATACGCAACCGCGTACGGCATTGCAACGTATCTGGAGTCAAACCAGCTTTGCAATTCAAAGCATGCGCGATAATCCCGCCACCGCATTACAAGAGTACGACCGAATATTAGATGCGCAAGATTCTGGCTTACATGCCAAGCTAAGCTTTGATCCTCAAGTTACACCTGCCGCACCGTTTCTCAATTTGACTGTTAAGCCAAAAATCGCGATCTTGCGCGAACAAGGGGTGAATGGTCAGCTAGAAATGGCAAATGCCTTTTACCACGCGGGCTTCGAGCCGCATGATGTGCACATGAGTGATGTTATTTCAGGCCGCATCAGCTTGAGTGGTTTCAAGGGCTTGGCGGCCTGCGGCGGGTTTTCTTATGGTGACGTATTAGGGGCCGGGGGGGGATGGGCGAAGTCGATTTTGTTTAACGCGCGTGCCCGTGACGAGTTTGCGGCCTTCTTTAACCGCGCCGATACCTTGGCCCTGGGTGTGTGCAACGGTTGCCAAATGA
>JANMDR010000121.1:0-14043 GCA_031376425.1 Betaproteobacteria bacterium | reverse complement strand
CGTGCACCAATTTCAATCAGAAAAGGCGCGAACACAGCCCATTCTTCATCGCTCATAAGCCCTCGAAACAATGCTGCTCTCCCCAAAAAGCAGCGTTGAATCACACATCAGTTGATTTGGGAATCCAGTTAGTCCACATAACCTAGGTGTTCAGTCCTGGCATTTGGTGGATTAGATCTGGTTTGAATCTTTCTGGTTCAATAGTCCAGGTTTGGCGCGATGTTGAATCCGTGGTTGCTAACCGCCGTGACGTTTGCGGGTTCTGACGACATAAACGGCGTCTTAGCGCATCAAACGGCCAACACGTCGGTGCCCAACCTTTAATCCATCTTCTTTCAGCTTCTGAGTCATTCGAGCCCGTCGAATTTGCAACGCTAAAGCGGGTAGACTGATTCAACAACAGGCGTCTGGTTGAATCTATTGGCAATATACGGCTTGCAGAGTCAAGCAAAACTTCTACGCAGCAATAGACAACATCCCTATAGCTGCGTAGTTTAAACAAAGGCTCCCTGGCAATCCCGGGGCTGTTCAGTCTCGATAATTGGCGCCGCCGATTATTTAAATGCGCGTCAAACGCGGACACCCTTAAATCATGAGTAATTGGACGTGGAAGTGGCTACAGCGTAGAGAAATGGCTATTGAATGAAATTCCTAAATTGTTTACGTTTTTAGTATAACGAAAAAAGAGAACAGCAGCTGTGCCTAAATCCAAGTTACAAACCTTAGAAAACGATGTAGACTTAATTAATGCAGCATTCGACACGATTTTTCAGCGCCCACCTTCCGCTGACGAGGTCGAATATGGCATAATTGTACTGAAAAACGCCGGCGCGCGACACTATTTTTGCGAATTACTAGAAGCACACGAGTGCTCAGAAAAGACGCTTAGGTCAAAAAACGCTCCGCTATTTGTTTATCCCGGACATTATTATTCTCCAATTTGCGATGTTAAGCAACTTCAAGATGCTCATTGGCTGGAGCCAGACGCCAACAACATAATACTTGGTGTTGATTTGGCAACGGTTCGCCAACAAGATATTTTTTATCGGCTAAGCCAGCATTTCGATAAAATCAACTTTCGCACCTCTCCAACGCGTGGTTACCGTTACTACGTAAATAACGATTTCTACGGTATCGGCGATGCACTCATTCTTTCAGCCTTCATAAGGGAGTTCAAACCGAGCAGGTTAATCGAGGTGGGATCAGGGTTTTCCAGTGCAGTGATTCTCGATACCCTCGACCAAGAGAGCCTAAAAAATGGTAAAACGAAATGCACTTTCATTGAGCCTTATTCAGATAGGTTGAAAAAACTTCTACTCCGCTCTGATCTAAAACGAGTATCAATTATAGAGAAACCAGTGCAAGATGTGGCGTTGAGCCTGTTTGAAGAACTTGTTGAGAATGATATACTGTTTTTAGATACCACACACGTCAGCCGAACTGGCAGTGATGTAAATCATGAAGTCTTCGAGATACTTCCACGCTTGCAACAGGGAGTAATCATACACTTTCACGATTTTTTTAACGGGTTCGAATATCCAAGAGAATGGGTCATCGACCAAAACCGATCATGGAACGAGGCCTACCTGTTACGAGCATTTTTAATGTACAATACTGATTTTGAAGTTCTGTTTTTCAATCATCATTTCGTTGAAACATCTCGGGACTTAGCTTCATCTAAGTCACTCGATTTTGTGCGTCATCCCGGAGGTGGACTTTGGCTCAGGAAACTTTGACGCTTAATAAGCATATTATTAGAAGATCACACAACAATAATATGGATTTTTTAAGACTGCTGGGTGCTGTCCTTGTACTCTTTGGCCATTCTTTTGCGTTAACTGGTGCAGTCGGTCCAAGTTTTGCCGGTGATGGTGTTCAAACAATCGGTGTAAAGATCTTTTTTTCCATTAGCGGTTATCTAATTGTGAAAAGCTGGCTGAATGATCCGTCGCCGTTAAGATTTGTAACTCGGCGAATGTTGAGAATCTTGCCGGGCCTGACCGCTATAGTTTTAGTTACAGCGTTCGTTATTGGCCCAATATTCACAACACTCGAATTATCAAATTATTTAACTCACCCAACGACATATGATTATTGTAGGAATATAATTTTTGATATTCGGTATGCTTTACCGGGAGTATTTGATGCCACTATTTACCCATCCGCAGTCAATGGGAGCTTGTGGAGTTTGCCTATCGAAGTTTTGATGTACGTTATAGTGCCGGCTTACATAGCTGCAAGTAAAGCTTTAATTCCAAATTTGTGGCGTCATGCCTTTTTTGCGTTTACGGTGTGTGTCTGCGTAATAAATATATTGGTTGTGAAGACGGGCACTCGTCCCGAGCCCCTAATTATCTATAATTCCAATGTTTGGTACGTAGTGGAACTTGGCCCATATTTTTTAATTGGCGGCTGTATTGCGGCGCTCAAACTTGAAGTTTTTCTCGATACTGGAATGGGTTTAGCAGCAATATTGATACTTGCGCTATTTCAGTTATCGCAACCTTTTCAAGAAATTATTTTGTATGTTGTTCTTCCATACGCATGCATGGCGCTGGGTCTAAAGTCCACACTGATACTTAGAGGAGCAGGCTATTTTGGTGACTTGTCATATGGAATATTTTTAGCAGGTTTTCCTGCTCAACAGATGGTCGTTGCTACATTCGGCGACTGGGGAGGGCCATGGTTCAATTTCGCGGCGGCACTCTTTATGTCTACAATGATCGCATTTTGTATTTGGCATTTTATAGAAAAACATGCATTAGCTCGAAAACCAGCGTCACGATAGGATGACTAGACTGTAAACCGAACCCGAGTTCGTTGGTTTCAAATGCACGAAACGGTGTTGTTCTGCTGCAACCTTGTGCTAATCTTCAAAGCGGCTATTCGTTGTTCCCCTAATCAAAATTAGGGAATAGACCTTAAAGGTATGACGGTCGATGTTCAAATTCCAGGAAATTTGGCAAACTACGGTGAAACCGGAAGCTGCTCTAATTTGTTTTGCGTCAAATTCTGGCGGTGAGGTGTTTTATGACTAAAAGTTTAGGCTCGGTTGTAGGTCCCTTATCAACGACTACCAACCGTCGTCAACTTTGCGTGGTCACTGGGGGGGCCGGATTCATAGGCTGTGCGATCAGCCATGAATTGGTCAAGCGGTTTGTTCGTGTCGTCGCAATCGACAATATGCATCCGCAAGTACATAAAACCTCAACCAGACCCTTAGCTCTAGCGCCTGAGGCAGAGTTCATAGTTGATGACATCCGGAATTCCGAAATGTGGGACAATTTGCTTTCTGAAGAGCGCCCTGATTGTGTAATCCATCTGGCCGCTGAGACGGGCACCGGACAGTCGCTTAAAGAATCAACTCGGCACGTTTCGGTGAACCTACTAGGAACAAGCGTTATGCTCGACGCGTTCACTCGTTATAAATTTTGCCCAAAACAGTTTATATTGACCTCAAGTCGGGCAGTGTATGGTGAAGGCGCTTGGCGCGACGCTAAAGGTGTCAGTGTTTATCCGGGCCAAAGAACCAAAAATCGGTTGGAGGCTGGCAAGTGGGATTTTGACGACCTAACCTTTCAGAACTTCGTGTTTGGAATAACAAATCCCAACCCGACGAATATATACGCAGCTACAAAGCTCGCGCAAGAGCACATAGTTGCGTCATGGGTTGAGGCGCACGGTGGCTCCGTGGATATTGCTCGGTTGCAAAATGTTTACGGTCCTGGCCAAGCACTTCATAATTCATATACCGGAATCATATCTCTTTTTGCCAACCTTTCTATCACCAAACAACAAATCGAATTGTACGAAGATGGGGCAATGCTACGCGATTTCGTCTTCATTGAAGATGTAGCATCAGCGCTTATTGCAGCGGTTGATGGCGTACATGAAGGAATGAGAGGCTTTGACGTCGGACTTGGGCAACAGACCACAATTGCCGAAGTGGCTGAATTCCTTGCACAGAGGTATCATGCACCTCCACCGATTGTTACGGGAAAGTTCCGGTTCGGTGATGTTCGTCATGCAGCTTGCGACGTCAGCCCAACCTTGAGCAAGATCAATTGGAAACCACAAATTCCATTAACTTTTGGTTTGACTAAGTTGTGTGAATGGATGAACAATAATGAACTTTGAAATTGAAAATGCCCTTCGCGTTCAAGCAATTCTCTACAACACAGACTTAGAAAGTCTCCGAAAAGCATTTTCAGCATTAGTTCGAGCAGTTGAAAATGCGATTGATCAGCAAAAAACGGTCCAGGTTGTCTATGGAGATTGTTCGCCCATTCCAATATTATCGCAAGATACTCTAGAAAAATGGAAAGAAGAATGTACTGAGCATGATGCGATAAGTGTGGAGTATCATTACTTCGGACAAAATCTAGGTTCTGCACAAGGACATAATACCCTCATGAACAAAGCAGAAGGGGTCTTTGCTCAGAATGGGAATGGTGGACTGTTATGCATAATGAACCCTGATGTGAAACTTGCCGGCGACGCACTTATTTTTTTAATTGAATCGTTGAGGAGACCACAAATTGGAATTGTTGAGGCGCGGCAGTTACCAATAGAGCATCCAAAACATTATGACGAAAAAACCGGGGAGACGTCATGGACGTCAACCGCAACAGCCTTAACCACAACAAAAATTTTTTGGCGCGTTGAGGGGTTTGATGCAGACACTTTTTTTCTTTACTGTGATGATGTCGATTTTACGTGGCGAATTCGCGAGATTGGACTGAAGGCACTGTTTCAACCTGCATCTGTTGTTTTCCATGACAAGCGTTTGAATATTGAAGGTGCTTGGTCAGCGTCACCCGCCGAAATATACTATTCAGCGGAGGCGGCGCTTTTATTGACGTATAAATGGTCGCGATCTGATCTAACTGAAAAATACCTAGCTTACTTCAAGTCTTCATCAGATCCGGTTCTTTTAAAAGCAGCGGTAGAATTCGATGATCGTCGGCAGAATAACAAATTACCTATGCCGCGGGACTTGCAACACAAAGTTGGGGAGTTCATAAATCTTAATTACGCAAAACATAGATTTTGATGGGTCGGCAAGCTACTAATGTACTCAATTTACAATAACTCCTTTGGCCCCGACAATGTCTACGGTCATTCTTTAGATTTGCTCCGCAAACTGATTCCGGCTGGAACCAATCAAGTTCATTTAGACGTTGGATGCGGATTTGGTGCAATTGCCCCACATATTGTGGCGATGGGATTGGAATATGTGGGTGTCGACATTAGTGCCGAAGCGGTAGAACATCTAACCAGCCAAGGCCTCGAAGCTCATTTAGTTGATATCAATCAAGACCGCTCATCCTTGATCAGCCGGCTTCTTTCAATAACTAGTGGGCGGGTGATAGCGTCAATAACAATTTTAGATACTCTAGAACACGTCGTAGCGCCGATCGAAGTCATGCGAGCGGTCCGCGCAATCGCAGCCAATAATAGTTCGCCAATAGTCATCAGCGTTCCAAACGTCACACATACGGAAATCGCCTCGCGTATTGTCACGGGCAATTTTGAATACACGACTGACGGGTTGTTAGATCATACTCACATAATTCACTTTTCTTCACAGACACTAAAAAGTATGTCTGCCCAAGCCGGACTTTTTGAAGTTGCAGCATCTGATACAACGGTTTCATATCCGCTACGCGATATGCACCTTGATTTAGACGCCCCGTCTCATCACTCGGCGTATTATCAGCTTATCGCACACGTTCGACGAAATTCTGATAAATTTTCTGATGTTTATCAATTCGTTAGGGCATTTCTGCCGGGGTCGCCTCTTAACACATCTCCTTGGTATAAAACATTTGTTAGTCAACAACTTAGACCATTTTTAACGATCGTAATTAGAACAATTGGAACAGAACTGTATGCCTTACGAGACACATTACTTTGTCTTTCGGGTCAAACAGACATGGATTTTGAGGTTGTGTTGATTGGTCATAATCTGAAAATTGAGCAGCAAATCAACATTGAACAGCTATTATTGAAGCAACCAGGTTATTTGCGAAAAAAAATCAAGTTTTTGCAAACCAACCAAGGCGGTCGAGCGTTCCCCTTAAACCTTGGTTACAAGGCTGCCTCAGGGCATTATATTACTACGCTTGATGATGACGACATTGTTTTCGGAAATTATGTCGAGGTGTTTCGGTCACTACATGACAAGATGCCAGGCCGCTTGCTTAGAGTGCGCTGCGTGTCTCAGAGTGTGAGAAAATCAAACGTCGAGCCTGCTCCACAGGCGAGCATTTCGATGGGTCCAATTCAAGCCAATTATCCCGCTGATTTCAATCTTTTAGACCATTTATCTGACAATTTTACACCTTGTATGTCAGTCGCATACCCAAGAGAAATAATACATACCTTCGGATTAGATTTTGATGAAAGTTTGAGTACGGCTGAAGACTGGGATTTTATGATGCGTAGTTATTTTCTGCTAGGTGTTGCTGAGTCGCCGGAAATCACCTGCATTTATAGAAGGTGGACCGATAAAATCACGTCCGCAAATTTGCATTCGGGAGATGAATGGGAGAAAAATCGAATGACGATTATTAGAAAACATGACTCTCTTCCGGTAATATTGGCTAAGGGGGAGCTACGTAATATCAGAAACCGTTACAATGCAGCGTCAACTGATCCTTTTAAACATATTATCGCGCCGGACAATCGCTTACCAAGTTTAATTGCTACTGAAGTCGTTACGCAACTCAAGCGAAAATCAATTTCAGCAATTACTAGAAGACTCAGGTTCTGGAAAAGATAATTAAGTGTCGGACCAGTCAATTTAAGTATGGGACTTGTATAGCTAAGTATGTTTTGCGTTACTTGAACCATCAGTTTGAGAGTATTTTCTTGAGGTTTGTAACCAAGCGGTTATTAAAGCGCCATTTGCACTTTTTGATGAACAAATGAAAGTGTTGCGAGTGAATGCCGTTGAAACTTCTCATGTGCCTTTTGGCTTGGTTCCAGAAGTTTTCGATGCCATTGATATGGTTTGTCTTGTCGGCGAAGAGTACTGAATGGTTAATGCGGACGTGATGAAGTTCAGAAACACCCAGCGCATCATAGCTTCGAAAACTGTCGGTATAGACGATTGAATTCGGCTTGATTTTGTCGCGGATGATCGGAAAAAGCGTGTTTGATGCGGCATTTAGAATGATTGCAACGAAAACGCGGCCATTTGTTTTCAAAAGCCCAAATACCGGAACCTTACCTGCTGCACCGCGTCAGCGCTTTCCTTTGCATGTGCCGCCAAAGTAGCTCTCATGAACCTCGACTTCTCGGCTCATAAGCTTTGGCGTTTTCAAAGTCCGTTTCTTGAAAATAAGTTCACGCAACTTATGGAAAAACAAGATCGCGGAATTGCGGTTTATCCCCGTCAATTCAGCTGCAGACCGTGCAGTGACACCAGCCCAAAAATACTTGATCAGTTCAATTTGTATACTTCTGCGGAGTCTGCTGCGGAAACAAGCCTATTCATATGACCAAAATAGCCTTTTATCGCTATCTATGTCAGTCTTGTTATAGCATCCGCGAGCATTCAGAAACCATAATAACGAATCGTGACATCTTTCTCGGTGGGTTTACAAGCTGTAAAAGCACTAAATTTCCACAACTCGCGGTGACACACTAATAATCACATTGTTTAAACTACTGTGTGAACCCAATGCACGTGTTTGATTTAGCGTAGCAAATCAGATTCAAAACTTCCAGCGATGGAGGTTTCGATGGCTCGATTTGATTTATCTGATGAAGAATGGGCAGTTATTGCATCTTTACTGCCGTTCAGGGGCGTGGCGCACGGCGAGGTGATGACCGCAAAGTGCTTAACGGGATTTTCTATATCCTGCGTACCGGGGCACCTTGGCGTGACTTGCCCGAACGCTATGGCCCGCGAACCACGGTTTACAACCGCTATGTCAGATGGGGCCGAAGGGGTGTGTGGAAGGCAGTGTTTGACGCCTTGGCCCAAGAGGTCGAAGACAGCCTCATCTTCATCGATAGCTCCATCGTCAAGGCACACCGCGCAGCGGCTGGCTCAAAAAGGGGGAACTGGCGACATGTATTGGACGCTCACGCGGCGGTCGCACAAGTAAGGTTCACGCGGCCGTAAATGCTGATGGAAAGCCGTTAAGACTGGAGATTTCTGGCGGACAGCTACACGATAGCCAAATGTTCGACCCTTTCACGGGTTGGCAAACCGAGCCGCTCGCCATCGTTGCCGACAAAGCTTACACCTCGCAAAGGATCAGGCGGCAGATCGAAGACGAGGGTGCACTCGCTGTCATCCCATCAAAATCAAACGCCCGCAAGCCTATCCCGCACGATGCCAATCTCTATGCCATGCGCAGCATCGTCGAGCGGTTCTTCTGCAAAATGAAAGACATGCGAAGGCTCGCAACATGCTTAGAAAAAATAACGCTTAGGCTCAGGACCCATTAAATTCACTGGATTCCCATTTTGATTGATTTGTGATTCCTTCTTTTTGGGAGGAACAGCGATGCGTGATTTGATTTGGTTGAGCGACAGTCAGATGGCCCGGATCGAGCCATATTTCCCGTTGTCACACGGGATTGCGCGGGTGGATGACCGTAAGGTGCTAAGTGGGATCGTCTTTGTAATCCGCAATGGACTGCGTTGGCGCGATGCACCCTTGGATTACGGGCCGCATAAGACGTTGTATAATCGCTTTGTCAGGTGGAGCTTTTTGGGAGTTTTTGATCGCATATTCAGTCACTTAGCCGCTGAGAGTGGCGTTCCTGATACCCTGATGATTGATGCCACACATCTTAAAGCCCACCGAACCGCAGCCAGTCTGCTTAAAAAGGGGCTTTACCCCGCCGTATCGGGCGCACCAAAGGCGGGTTGAATTCAAAGTTGCACGCGGTCTGTGACGGTAACGGCAAACCCATTGTGTTGGCATTGTCTGAAGGCCAACTAAGTGACCATATCGGGGCAAAGCTGCTTTATCCGCATTTGCCACCGGCAAAATATCTCATCGGGGACAAGGGCTATGATAGCGACGAGTTCCGCGAAGCGCTCAAAGCCAAGAAAATCAAACCCTGTATCCCGCCACGCAGCAACAGGAACGATCAGCACAAATTCTCAAAACAGCTGTATAAACAACGCCATAAGGTGGAATGCATGTTTGGAAAGCTCAAAGACTGGCGGCGTATTGCAACACGCTATGACCGCTGCGCCCATACATTCTTCTCCGCAATTTGCATTGCAGCGGCTTTCATATTCTATCTCAAATAATGAGTCCTGACCCTAGCTTCCACAACATGGTTTACATGTTCACAATCAGATGTTGGCTCAATTGAGTCCGCACTCTAGTGCTCCAGATTAGCAACCTCTAACCAAACACTTCCGCAAACCTCGTACAATCCAAGACTGAGTTAGCGGGGCGCTTAGCTTTTGTGGGATATTCAGCGGTAGTGATGTGTTTGACGGTGGCAAAAGGGCCGCCGCGTGCGGCACTCTGGCGGAAAATTTCTTCGGCGAAAGCGGCCCAGTGCGTGGTGTCGGTTCCGGCCAAATGATAGGTTCCCCAAGGCACGGTGGCGGGCTTAGTCATAATACGTCGCGCTGCGGCAAGAATGCCGTCTGCAATATAAAAGGCGGAGGTAGGGCATCCAAATTGGTCAGCGACAACGCTGATCTCGTCCCTAGTTTCTGCAAGGTGCTGCATGGTTTTGACAAAGTTCTTGCCAAACGGACTATAAACCCATGCGGTTCGCAAAATAAGATGATGCGGATTGGCGGCGGCCACCGCACGCTCACCTGCCAGCTTACTGGCACCATAGATGCACTGTGGGTTTGGTATATCACTTTCAAAATAGGCGCCATTTTTTGTGCCGTCATAAACATAGTCGGTGGAAATCTGTATGATAGGCACGCCCACTTCAGACGCCGCTTGCGCGACAGCACCGGCGCTTGCGTCATTGATGGCAAAAGCGAGTTCGGGCACATCTTCGGCTTCATCAACGGCGGTGTAAGCGGCCGCATTGACGATGATGCTGGGTTTGAACGCCGCAATAGCGCTACGCATGGCCTCTAGCGCTTGGACGGGATTGCCCATGTCCATTTCCGGACGACCTACGTTATGAAGTTGAACGCCCGTTTCGACGCAGCGCTGCGCCAGCGCTTGCGCGACTTGGCCCTGTTTGCCCGTTACTAAAATTCGCATCATTCGGTACCCAGCCGTTCGCCTGCATAATGGCCGTCGCGAATTGGTTTCCACCACCATTCATTGGCCAAGTACCAAGAGATTGTGTTGGCAATCCCGGTTTCAAAATTATATTCGGCGTGCCAGCCGAGTTCGTGCTCGGCCTTCTGCGGATCAATAGCATACCGCCGGTCATGGCCAGGCCGGTCGGTGACGTAGTTAATGAGGGCAGCATAAGATCCGCCGTTTTTCCGCGGACGCTGTTGGTCGAGTGCGGCGCAAATGGCTTTGACCACATCGAGATTGGTGCGCTCAGCGCGGCCGCCGATGTTGTAGCTTTCTCCATTCCGCCCTTTGGTGGCCACTAAATGCAAAGCACGAGCATGGTCTTCCACATGCAACCAATCGCGGATATTTTCGCCTTTGCCGTAAATTGGCAATGGCTTTTCATCGAGCGCATTGAGGATGATCAACGGAATAAGTTTTTCCGGAAAATGAAATGGGCCGTAATTGTTCGAGCAATTTGAAAGTACCACTGGCAGACCATAAGTCCCGTGCCAAGCCCTGACCAAATGATCAGAGGCCGCTTTTGAAGCGGAATAGGGCGAGGATGGCGCATAAGGCGTGTCTTCTGTAAAAATGCCACTGTCGAATGGCAGATCACCAAAAACCTCGTCAGTCGAAATATGATGGAAACGGAAAGCCTCACGCTTGGTACCAATCAGCCCAGCAAAATAGCTGCGAGCCGCACTGAGCATTCGGAACGTACCGTTGATGTTGGTTTCAATAAACGCTTCTGGCCCGTCGATCGAACGATCAACATGACTTTCGGCAGCAAGATGCATGATCACGTCGATTTCTTGAGCCTTAAGTATATCCAGCACTAATATGCTGTTACAAACATCACCTTCAACAAATTCGTAGTTCGCCCGATCGGCAATCTGGCTCAACGAATTTAAGTTGCCAGCATAAGTCAGTTTATCGAAATTAACAACGTAATTGGTGGGGTCGCTGACAAGCAGTCGAACAACAGCTGAACCGATGAACCCTGCTCCACCCGTTATCAGAAATTTTGTCATAAGTCCGTGCCCTCGTAAACGAAGCCAGTCTCAACATTTGACAACAATGGCGCATTTCTATCTTTGTCAGACAGCAACAACACGCCTTTATTCAGCGGCCATCTGATGTTGATATGCGGATCATCAAAACGGATTGAGCGGTCATTGAATTTTGAATAATGGTTCGAAACCTTATAAAGAAACTCGGTATTTGGTGTAAGTGTGACAAAGCCGTGAGCAAAGCCAGCGGGCACAAACAATTGATTGCTTTTGTCTGCCGTCAATTCAATACCAACCCAGTGTGCAAATGTAGGTGACCCAACTCGAATATCGACTGCCACATCAAACACCGCTCCGTGCGTGACACGCACCAGTTTCGCCTGCGCAAACGGCGGAGTTTGGAAATGCAGGCCGCGCAGCACGCCCACATCGCGCGAGAACGAGTGATTGTCTTGTACAAATGGCACATTAATGCCGCCTTCCGCCCAAACGGTGTCTTTGAACACCTCGCTGAAAAATCCACGATCGTCCCCATGCCTATCTGGGATGATTTCAATCACTTCAGGAATTGCGAGGCTGGCAAAAATGGGCATAAGAAATCCGTATCAACCCAATTCTGCAACACGGCGGCGCAGATAAGTGGCATAGTCCGATTTGCCTAATTTTTCTGCGATTGTCAGCAGTTCGGCAGTTGAAAGCCAGCCTTGCTCAAGGCCAATTTCTTCAGGGCAAGCAATTTTAATTCCCTGTCGGTGCTCAATGGTACGCACAAAAGCTGAAGCTTCATGCAGACTGTCCGGAGTGCCAGTGTCAAGCCAAGCATAGCCGCGCGCCAGCATGGATACATTTAATGAGCCACGCCGCATATATTCACGGTTGATGTCGGTAATTTCCAATTCGCCACGATGGGACGGTTTTACGTTGGCGGCGATGTCCAACACGTCATTGTCATAAAAATAAAGCCCTGTAACGGCCCAGTTCGATTTGGGTTTAAGCGGTTTTTCTTCAATATCGTTAGCAAGATGGGTTTGCGGGTCAAATGCCACTACGCCATAGCGTTCTGGGTCTTGCACGTAATAGGCAAAAATAGTTGCACCAGTGGTGCGGGAAGCTGCTTGATAACAAAGATCACCAAGACCGGAGCCGTAAAAGATATTGTCGCCCAAAACTAATGCACAACTATCGTTGCCGATAAAATCGCGGCCTATGATAAAGGCTTGTGCCAATCCGTCAGGGGTCGGCTGCACGGCGTAAGACAGATGAATGCCAAAATTTGCACCATCACCCAAGAGAAGCTTGAAAGTATCATGATCTTGCGGTGTGGTTATAATCAATACATCGCGAATGCCAGCGATCATAAGAACGCTTAGCGGGTAATAAATCATTGGCTTGTCGTAAACGGGCAAAATTTGCTTTGAAACCGCCAAAGTCATGGGGTATAATCTGGAACCCGTGCCTCCGGCCAGTATAATTCCTCTCAAAATATATTCTCCCGACTGTAGATAGCTGTTTGAGACTAAATTCCAGTGCCTAAGTCTAGTCAACCTATATTATAAACGTTTTAAGGTGCACGCAATCCAAAGACTAATCGTTCCTCGGAGTGTTTGTCGATAAACACCTGATTTGCGCAAAGCTACAAGGCGGGCCACAAACCCAGCTGATCTTGCAGTTTTAAATGCATCTAAAGTTGCGCGGGCGCCTCTTGTCAAAAGGGCGCGATTGTTTTCGAGTACTGCAATGTTAATGTCATTCCAGTTTGAAAGTCGTCCGTTTAAGCCAGCATTTAACCTTTTTAATGTTGCCCAAACGCCAAGATTGCTGCCCACGGCGTTATTGTTATGTTGCCGATAGTCGATCCGAGGAACTTGGTCCATTAAGAAGATTCCGTCAGCGCCGGTTATTATTTGATAAGCAAACCAATCGTGCGACACAAAGGGCATGTTAGCAGAAGCGCATTGCAATAAGGTTAGTGCTGCTCGATTCATAACCATGGTGTTGCCACCAGCAATGTTCTGTACTAGCGCATTTTGAAAGGTAGCAGGTTTGGCGAAAAATTTGCTCAATCCCAAATTATTTTTGTTTTCTGTAACAATTAGCGTACGGGATCCATACAAAACGGCTGTGTTTGGCGAGTGCTTTATAATCGCTTTAGCTGCCACGCTTAATTTTTCATTGTGCCAAATATCATCTTGGTCGCAAAACGCAAAAAGATCGTATTGCGGCTCGGCTGCATTGATGAGACTACGATAATTTTCCGCATATCCTGCATTTGGACCACTAAATACCTTGAATTTAAGCCCTTTTTGATTGAGAACTTCTTCTGCAATTGTAAGGCAGGCGTCTGTCGACCCGTCATCCGAGATTAGCAGGATGCTTTTTTTAAAACCTGAAATATTTATTGATTGCAGCTGTTCTTCAATGTAATCTGCTCCGTTTAACGTGCAAAGCATTATACAAATAGACGTATTAGCTATATCTAACATAAAATCCACTTTTTCAAGAATAACTTTATCTGACTGTTTTTCAACATTTCTAGTAAGAACATTTAAAATATATATATTGCCAAAAAATCATGTCAAGAATTGCCTTTATATTCAAAGAATATTTGCAGAAAAAATAAAGTGGGCGACAGCTATCAGGCCCTTACGCGATTAATTCCAGGATAAATTCTGATTTTAACACTAAGTTATAAATTGTGAATTCTAATCGATTGAGTTCAGTGCAAAACCGCGGCGTGTTTTGATTCGCGATTTTTATCCACTCGAGTTTTTTTTAGATTGTTTGTTCCACTCGAGT
>JANMDR010000115.1:0-10857 GCA_031376425.1 Betaproteobacteria bacterium | reverse complement strand
GGCTTACGCAATATTGCCCAGCGCTGGACAATGCCAATCCAAAACTGGAAACAAGCAATAAGTCAGTTGATGATCCACTTTGAAAAGCAGTTTAACCCCGCCTAGCAAAAACTAAAAACACAAAATTCGGGATAGCCTCTTTGATTGATCGTTGCCTACCCCTTTTGTAGGTTTTGTAGGGTCGGGGTGGGGGGCTTTCTATAATATTTTTTAGTATTGTAGACGCCCCAATTTGCCATCATTATTCAATCTGTGCCACTATGATGCACACAGTCAACCAAGCTGTTGTTACTAATGGCATATGCCCATTTACTTCTTGATGCGGTTTAATTTGGGCTTATCAATTGCGCCATCCATTACTGCATCCGTCTTAGCATCAGTATATATAGCGTCTGGTTTACCATAGCGGAAAATGGCAAGGAGTACATGCCATGCCAAGGTAAAAAACTTCGTGTTTTTGATGGCTGTATGCTTTAAGACTGCACCAGTATTACGATTCACAATAGTCAGTACTGTATGCACCACACCCGCATCATCTTTCACCCCGCGTAAATCTAAATCCCATATCATTTTGGCTGGAAGTGCTTTAGGTTTGGGATTGGTCATGTCAACACTGCCTTGCTGCGCCTTAGCCGCATTATGATTATTGTGCTGTTTGTCTTTCGCCATAATTTAAGAGCTTGTTTAACGTAAATATACCTAGAAAAAAATTGTACATTAAAGCAGCAGCGCTTCCTATGGTTTTTTTAGCAACACGCAATCAAACCCGCCTGCGCATATGCCGCACCTACGCCGCGTTATTATTTGGCAATAGTGCTGGTGGCCACCCTAGAAAACCTACAAAAGCCCTTCTGCTAGCGGCTTACCCCTTTTGTAGGTTTTGTAGGGACGGGGTTGGGAGTATTCTGCAATACTTTTGCTTTAGTTGCGCAAGGTAGTTCATATTGCCAGCGTTATGAATACACAGATAGATCGATAAGTGTGCGCCCGTCGTGAATGCGCTTCATATGCAGTAAACTACTTAAGTATCTGGAAACGTTAGACCACTATGCTTCAGTCGGTTAAAAGTTATAAAAAGCGCGCAGATTTATCGGGTTTTAAAAACGATTTGAATAGAAGTTTCGATCTAAAGAAACGGGAAAAACAAGTGATGCTTTAAAAAACTAATCATCACTTAAATTGGAAAATATAATGAAACTAGTGGATTTTTTCTCTGGTGCAGGTGGCTTGACGTGTGGTTTGAGTATGGCAGGTTTTCAATCTATTTTAGGCACAGACATTCACCCTACGTATGCGAAAACTTTCGCAAAAAACCACCCCAACACTCATGTGCTAACGAATGATATTTGTGAACTTTCAGAACACGCAATTCTTAAACTAACTGGTTTGGCACCGGGTGAGTTGGATTTAATTGCCGGTGGTCCGCCGTGCCAAGGGTTTTCAATCAATGCACCAATTCGTACCCTTGATGATCAGCGAAACCAACTTTTCAAAGAATACCTCAGAATAGCTAAAATTTTAAAACCAAAAGCAATCTTGATTGAGAACGTTACTGGCATTGTTTCGCTCGGAAAAGGCACTGCGGTCAAGGCAATCTACGCTGAACTTAAAAAGATGGGTTACGCGGTTGAGCATCGCATTCTGTTTGCTGGTCATTATGGTGTGCCGCAGATGCGTTTTAGAACCATTTTTATTGCATTGAGAGATAGTAGCAATATTGAGTTCCCAGAACCAACACATAATGCAACCGCGTTTGCTAACTTTGCAGGGTCTAGAGAATTGTGCCTTACGATGGAGCCACTTTTTGCCCAAGGGCTTAAAAATAAAACTACGGTTTGGGATGCACTTTCTGACTTGCCAGACTTAGCGCTTGGTCAGTTGATTGATGATGTGAAATATACGAAATCACCACAATCTGAATTTCAAAAAATTCTGCGGAAAGGTTCAATCAAAATCTTTAATCATGGTTGTGCAAAACTGGGCAAATTAAACCTTGAACGACTAAAGCATATTCCACAAGGTGGTAGCTGGCGAGATATTCCGCATGAATTGCTACCTGCTGGTTTGCAACGCGCAAGGAGAAGTGATCACACCAAGCGATACGGAAGACTTCATCCTGATGAGTTATGCTCGACCATCCTGACCAAATGCGATCCGCACTGGGGAAGTTTTTTTCATCCGACACAAGGCCGAGCTATTTCTGTAAGAGAAGCAGCAAGAATCCAAAGTTTCCCTGATCATTATGTCTTTACAGGAAGCTTGACAGAACAGTTTGAGCAGGTTGGAAATGCAGTACCACCACTGATGGCTAAAGCAATTGGGGAAACTATAAAAAGGTTGATTTCATAATGGCAAAAGTAAGCAACGTACGATCTTTAGTTGAGGTCTTTGGGTATAGCCCAACCGATGCTACATCGGTCGCAAGAAAGTTTTGGCAATTAAATGCTTGTCCATTTATCGGCAAAGCTTGCTCAAAATATGACCACACCAACACTATTTGTTATGGAACTTGTTCAGTTACAAACACTGATCAAAATGTTGTTATCTGCCCAAACAGACTGTATGCAGATAATTATGCGACCATTCAAAAAGTTAGTAAAAGCGTCTTTGGCGATGTAAGGTTTATGCTTTTTGACGAGTACATTAGAGAAGTAACCAAACCAAATGCGACCTTAGATTGCGTTGTTGCGCTAGGTCAAAATTCAGGGAAGGAAGTTAAATTAACAAAAATGAGTATGGACTGGGTTCTTGCCCATATTAAAGATGGTGCTTTGCAAGAGTACGTTGGGATTGAAGTTCAAAGCATTGATATCACTGGTAATTACCGTGATGCTTGGTATGCTGCACGTGACCAAAAAACTCCTGTTCCACCGTCTGCACACGGCCTTAACTGGGCAAATGTTCATAAACGGCTGATTCCACAGATTATCAGGAAAAGCTTAGTGTATTCAAAATCTAAGTTAGTGAAGCAAGGCTTGTATTTTATTGTTCCTGAACCCGTTTATCAACGGTTTGAAGAAATTATTGGTGATGATATTCCACTTGTAACGGCGAACGGGAAAGACGTTATTACGGTGCATACCTATGACTTGGGGTCTCCAGTTGCACACGGCAATACCAGAAGCCTAACCCCAAATAGAGTTTTGAAATTCACGGCAGGTGAATTTTCAGCGCGATTTATCACAGGCTCAAACCTTCCGTCTGGCGAAAGCTTAGATAAAAAAATTCGTGATATATTATCTTGTAAATAAAATGCCAGTTATGACTTGCCGAGATTGACATTATTACTTGAGGTTTTTGTCCCGCCGAGTTTGAAGTGAACGACGGGTTCAATTATGGTCGTCGCCTCCGCATATGCGGCACCTGCGCCGCCATCTCCCGATAGCTCACCAACACAGCTTCAAGATCACCCCATGCTGCTTCCCGCGCCCACTCGACTTCATGCGCGGGGGTGTTGTAGGCGGGGGCGACAATAGCAAGTAAAGCTTCAAATACTTGCCATTGCGCGTTACTGTCACGCAATGGGGTTGCTACTGCTAATCCTGCTAATGTTGCTAATCCTAAATGTGCGGGTGCTTTAATAGCTCTATCATCATTAATAGGATTAGCAGGATTAGCAACTTTAGCACTAGCATTGGTAAGATTTGAAACGACCCCACAGCGGATAAAATCTAATAAGTGCATATCTCGTCATCTTTGGCGGTTTCACTTCTGGGGGTTGCTAGTGCTAATCCTGCTAATGTTGCTAATCCTAAATGTACAAGCGCCTCAATCGCACCATCATTAGCAGCTTCAGCAACTTGGGCAGCTTTAGCACTAGCATTGGCAAGATTTGAAACAACCCCATGCCGTATAAGATTCAATATGCGCATATCCCACCATTTTCAATGATCGCTGGATTGAGTTCTATCAATATATTGCGGTTCTTATTTACTTTCCTTAGCCTATGCAGTGTGGCGAGTTCTTGTATTGCCGGATCGTATGCTTCTTTTCGCCGGAGTGATACAGGGCCCGTTTGCTGAAGCGCTGCAACCGGAACGCAGAAAGTATTCTCGCGTTTGTAATAATCAATCAACCAGTCTTCAAGCAAGGCCGCAGCTTTTAAGCCTTCAGGTAAGGCAATTTCACCAAAGAAGCGGCGTGATTCGTGCAAATGCCACGCGGCAATGCGCGTCGCTCCATTGATTGAATCAAGGCTAACTTGATTAGATTGATCGGTTTCAAAAACATGAAACAACGCGGCAATCCTAGCGGCATTATCGGCACTCTTAGCCGCTACATCGCGCACGTCAAATAGATCACCACTGTTTTTTAGTTCGCATTCAATTGCATCGTGGTAAACAATCCATGCGGCCTTGGCATCAGGGGATAGCGTTAGCAATGTAGGCGTCAGGTTCCCATCCGCGTTTAGCGGTAGTGACTGATTAAGAATCTGCGCAATGCGTTGATTGAATGCTTCCATTGCAGGCCAGCTTTCAGGCGGCTCGGTGAATGTCCGGTATCCCTGCGTGCTTTCAGGCCATGCCAGAAGGAAACGTGCAAGAAACCCTGTGCCGCGTGCCAGCGTGCCGGAACGCTTAAGGAAATCCCTAAGTGTGGCCTCTTGAACCTGAAGCGCGATAGTTAAGCGTGCGCCGCGCACTGTGTATGATTCAGAAGTACGGCGATCAACTGTGAGGGGGTTGCCGTCCCATAGCTGATTTAACGTTGCTAAATTTCTCATCACCGAATCGCTGTTCATGCCATGTGCGCCAAGCACCGCACCCGCTTCAGCCGAGACCACGCCACCAGACGGCCAATTTTTATAAAGGCCGTAGGTGAGCGCTTCGGGTGTCGCATCAGCATAAATCAAACGCGGTACAGTTGGTTTAATTGGCTCATGATTTTCAAGATCACTCAACCTTTCTTCGAACTCACGAGTAGGCTTTGAATCTTTTGCTAAAGCGCGAATTTTGTCTTTAATACCACTTCGCTTTGCTTCCCACACGCCTACCGCAGCGTTGTATTCGCGAATAAATGGCTTCGTAATTTCGGTCTGTTGCGCCTCGTATTCCTTGACTGCCTGGGTAAATTTTCCGTCGCATGTAGATTTACGTTCACCAGAGTCGGCAATCACCAATCCAAATAAGCTACATGGCCCGGTGAGTCCTGCTGCGCGACCAATATCAACCCGCGCTTGAATCGCTAACGATAGTGCAGACATCGCAGAAAGCACAACCATTGGTAGTGGCGCTTTGGTAAAGCCTTGAACTTCCATTACCGCCGCGCGAACCATCGCTGGCAGCGCATCCAAGGGATACGGTTCTGGCGCGATTTTGGTAACAAGCGGTTGCGCCATAGGCCATGTGGCTTCGTTGTTGCTGGGGGCAGGTTGTTCTGATGGTGCTGCATAGAGTTGCGATGCATTTAGTGCGCTGTCGATAGCGCTTCGCACCATATCATCACCGCATCGTGCCGCGAGATCGTTAAAATCGCTGTTATCGCTCATCGTGCTTTCCTCGTTCATCATGCCACCTCCCAAAACTTAGGCACTGCCACGCGGCCATTAACGGCCTGTGCTGCTGCGCTGGCACGGCTTAAGCCTACGGGGTCAGCATCGGCACATAAAATAATGGGCAGTGTAGGAAACTTCGTGCGCAACGTAACCGCAACCGCTTCAAGGTTGCCTGCATCAAACGCCACCGCCACCAGATAGCCCGTTGCTTGGTGGATAGTGGCACCTGTGGCAAAGCCTTCGGCAATACATAGTGCTATTGCACCTTCGGCCTTACCGATGCTGTAATAACACCCGCGTTTGCGGCCTCCGGTTAAAAAGCGTTTAGTGCCGTCACCATCAATAAACTGTAGTGAATGCAAAGCTGTACCTTCACGCACGGGGATAACTAAGGCTCCCTTATGCACACGCGCACCGTGTGCGGTGATGCGTTTGCGCACAAGATAAGGGTGGTTTGCGGGTGCTGGTTTAGCCCTGTGCCATATCTTGGCTGCTGTCTTGGCAGCGTGGGCATGTTTAGCGGCTTCATGGGCAGCATTCGCGGCTTTAGCAACTTTAACGGCTACCATCTGCCGCTTAAAAGCATCGCGCTGCAAGGCTGTTTGCAACGCTGTTAGCGGCTGTAGGCGCGCTTCACGGGCGGCGTGCCAGCTTGCACTTAAACCCGTGGAATAATCGCCGTAAACACCGCCTGAACCATCGGCAAATAGCTTGCACCATGCGGCTTTGTTGGCGCTGCCTTTGCCTGCACCCGCAAAGCGTATCATCTGGTCGGGTTCAAAATGTGTTGGTGGTGATAAACCCGCAAGCTGCATGGCTTCAATGAATTGGTGAGGATTATTATTCATGATGCCACCTGCAAACACATAATGCTTTTACATAACCCAATATTGGGATACACTATGTGTAGAGTTTGTTTTTCTAGGGCTACACGGTTGCCGCCGTCGTAGCCCTTTCCATTGGTGGGCGGTTTATATCTTGGTTTATGTATCGGCGTATGCAGTTGTTTATACATTGGCGTATGGATTAGCTTATGCATTATTCCACCTCATCGTAAGCACGCCGTGCTAAAAATGCATCCACGGCCTTTACATCCCACACCGTCACATGGGTTCCAAGCTTAAACGGTTTAGGGAAGGTGCCATTTTTAACCCAGCGCCAAATTGTTGCGGGGCTTACGGGTAATTTGCCAGCTTTACCGTTTACGGTAGCAAGGTCGTTTATTCGAATGGTTTTCATCATCTAATACTCCTGTAATACGCACCATAGCTGCAAAAAGCCGGACGCTTTTTACTAATTTATAGTGCGATGGAGTGATGATGCAATACTGAAACTGAATTACAAATGCTTGATAATAAAACCACATATTGCCGCCAATACGGTGCGCTAAAACTAGCTTGCGCACGCCTGCAATACGGTTTGTTGTATGTTGCATGCGCTGGGGGCTGCAATATGCAACAACGCTTTTATTTAAAATAGGTACAACAGAATCTTTAAAATAGGCACAACACAATCTTTAAAATGAACACAGCAAAATCTTAGGTTACGGGTAAAATAAGGGATGCGTATTGATGTAAAACGGTGACGTAAACCCGCATAATGATTAAGCGGTATTTTTAGCTACTACACAAGCCAAACTATAAATTCCCCTTCATTCCTTAATGCTCACTGTTCACCCATCATCACCAAGTTTATGCAAGCGTCTCACCGTCGGCACCTGTGTCGTACTAAAAGACGGGCAGGGCACACAAAAGGCCGAATGGAACACCACCCTAGCCACCCTCGGCGCTAACGCAAGCACCAGCGCCACCCCGTGGAACTTCTCATGGGTCAGCACCCAGCAAGCGGTCGGCAGTTATGTCGCCACCCTCACCGCCGCCATGGGCGGTGCCACCCGCACCTTATCCAGCGCCAACATCAACCTACTCGGCGCTAAACCAGCAGTCACCTTAAACGCAAGCCAAGTTGCTGACCCCCGCGTCCTCGTCCTCGCAAGCTGCCATCAAAACACCGGCAATTTAACCGACAAGCCCGATGCCGCCTGTGCCGAATCACGCCGCATCTTCATCAGCCAAATGCTCGCACGCCTAAACATACCCGCCCGTGTCGTAACGGATGCAGAACAATTCCGTACCGAACTCCGCTGCGGTGATTGGAACGTCATCTGGCTAGCCGGCGGACGAGAAAAACTCAAAGACCGCCTGCCAGAAGAAATTGAACAGCAATTGATTATCGGCAAAGGCTTGCTAGTAGATGGCGTGCATGACGAACGCAACAACGGCATTGATGAACTCTTAGGCGTCAAGCAAAAGGGTAAACTACCGGCAAACCAAAGCTATAGCGTTACCCCTGTCGGTAGCCTATTTACCGCCATCGGCATCAACACCTATCCCGTCGAAGGTCGCGCCACCAAGTTTGATGCCCTTGCAGGCACAACAGTACACGGCACCTACGGCACCGCTAATAACGCCAACCCCGCCATCATCAGCTACAATTATCGTGGCGGTGCCAGCATGCTCCACGCCTATGATCTCGCCGTCACCGCACAATCTAGCGCCAGCTTAGAAGCGATCGTCAAAACCAGCCTAATGGCAGTCGCCCCACGTATTTTGCAGCCAAATACAAATGCGATTGTTCAGGTCAAGGTCAGCAACACCAGCGCCACTGCGGGCACGGTAGACGTGCTGGGCACCTTACCAGCCGGTGTCACCTTGGTTTCGTCTATGCCTACAGCCACATCTGTCAACAACGGCACTAGCCCGCTAAAATGGTCAGTAACATTAGGTGCTGCCGGAAGCGCCACCGCCACCAGCACCATCACCGTCACGGTCAAGCTACCCAACACCGTGCCAGCCAACGCCAATACCTTCGGCATCAGCTTCGCCGTAGACACCACCACGGCAGCCACTGCGGTATCCGGTGTTACTACCATCCAAGCCTACACCCAAGCAGCCGCCACCGCAGACACTGCGATTGCCGCACTCAACGCCCTAAGTGTTAACGGCAACGATAAAAACGCCCGTGATAAAGCCGTTGCCTTCCTCAATACCGCTAAAACGAATCTTGCCAATCAGCCTGAAACCGCCCTTGGCGCAGCCCTAAGTGCAGCCGATGAAGTACTCACCCTCAACACCCCAGGCACCCTACCAGAGCAAATCGCCACCATCGCCCTCAATGCCCAAAAAGGCTGGTGTACTAAACAAGCCGCCTGCACCCTGCCAAACTTTGGCACTGGCACATTGAAGTTTAATAACTATAACGTCATGGTCTTTGGCAACGCCAATATGTCCAACAGTGATTCCCACGGTGCCGTAGGTATTGGTGGTGCAGTCACCCTTAGCAGCTTCGGCATAGCCAGCCAACTCACCGGCGATGCAGCAAGGCTAAACGTCGGCGGCAACCTCACATGGACAACCAGCGGCAGCGTCGGTTCCGGCACCGGCAGCATCACCACCGGAGGCACCGCCAACGTCAGCCAAAGCGTAGGCCGTAAAACCCTCACCACCAACACCCCAACAGAAGACTGGCTGCAGTGGAAAACCTACTACACCAGCATGTCCGACAAACTCGCTTTGCTACCCAGCATCGCCGCCGTCACCGACACCTACGGCAAGTGGACCCTCACTGGCACCAATCCCGCCACCAACGTCTTCACCATCTCCGGTGCAAATTTAGACGCCGGTCACTCACTCGTGTTCGACGTCCCCGCCACATCCAGCGTCATCGTCAACGTAACGGGCACCACAGCCTCCTTCACTAACGGCCAAAACTACGTCATCGTAAACGGCCAATCCCAAGGCATGAGCGACCACCCCTTCGCCGCCAACGTCCTCTACAACTTCAAAGACGCCACCCTAGTTAAAACCAGCGGCTGGTCACCCCAAGGCACGATCCTAGCGCCCCGCGCCAAGCTAGAACACAGCAACGCCAACATCAACGGCCAAGTGTTCGTAAACGAACTCCTCTCCACCGGCGAGTACCATCAATGCGGTGCCTATCGCGGTAACGTACCGGTGACGCCATGATAAGAGATCGTCATTCCCGTCGATGGGGACACCATGCGGTGCGCAGGCGGGAACCCAGTGTCGTCCGCAAAAGCCGCTGGATTCCAGCCTTCGCTGGAACGACGGTATTTGACGATGGCCACTAAAAATTAATGCCCCATAATCAGTAACGCGCTATCAACCCGCAGCAAATAAAACTAAACGCTTTTCCTTCGAGAATTAACCATGTCATCATCAAATCAGACTACTGCTAACGCACCGATCACTAGCGAAACATCGCTCTTCAAGCGCCTCACGGCTACCTTGGTGCTGACGACGTTTCTAGCCACTAGTTTAGTATCGCCAGCGGTGTATGCAGGGCAGGTGGCAGCGGCGGTGCTTGTGGGTAGTAATGCACAGCGTGCCGCACCAGCATGGACGGCATTTGATCGTGCGTTGGACTTTAGTGATGTAAACCTAAACGCAGATGCCGACGCAAACGAAATCAACGCAATCAACAACGCCAACTCGCAAGCCAATCAGCCCGTTTATCAAATCAACACCGCCAGCAACGCATCGACCACCCTCACCACAACCCGCCCCAAACTCACCACCCGTCACCGCGTACCCGTGACTAAAGTACGCCCCCCCCATCAAACCGATGCCGCCTTTGCTGCCTCGGCAACTTTCAATAAAAAATCCACCAAACAATCCAGCACCAATCAATCCACATCCGCCACAGCCAACGCCACCAATCAAGCCAATCCAACACCCCCCCAGCCCAGCACCAATCAAGACACCCCCGTAGGCCGAACCGCTGGCCCGCCACCCACCGCTGATGATCTTGCCCCCACCGAAGACACCCAAATCAGTAACAATCTGCGCGATCTCGCCACCACCACCCTAAACCGCCAGCCCGTCGCCATCTACAATTGGGTACGCAATAACATTGCCTATGCCCCAACCTATGGCTCCGTCCAAGGTGCCAGCATCACCTTAGAAACCTTGCGCGGCAACGCCTTTGATACCGCAAGCTTACTCATCGCTATGTATCGTGCAGCAGGCACACCAGCACGCTATGCCTATGGCACTATTGAAGTCCCCGCCGCCTCCCTGCAAAACTGGCTGGGCAACACCGCCACAGTTGAAGCCGCTATTAGCCTGCTCTCCCAAGGCGGTATTCCCAATACCGCCATCGTCACTGGTGGTCGCATCAGCGCTGTCCGCCTTGAACACGTATGGGTAGAAACATGGGTAGACGTTATCCCCTCACGTGGTGCTGTTAACCGCAACCCCAACGGCTGGCTCCCTGTAGACGCCTCCTACAAACAAGCCACCTTCACCGTCCCCGCTGCAAACCTTGACATTAAAACCGCAGTC
>JANMDR010000104.1:0-16584 GCA_031376425.1 Betaproteobacteria bacterium | reverse complement strand
CAAACCGGCGCATTTCCCCCCAGAAAAGCCGCGGCGTAGGCGTCGCTTCTTCAAAGCATTGTTTGCCGAAGCGGCCAGCTTAAAATGCGTCAGTAGCCGAGGGAAGCTCAATCCAAGAATGGTAAAGCGACGCAATTCGCCGTACCCAAGCTATGACCATAAAAAGCGTAAAACGACTGAGCCTGATTGCACGGTTGCGTTACTAAAACCGGCACCACTAAACCCGAAGCATAAATTCGCTAAATTTAACTAAACGAACAGTATTGGGACCTGCCCCCACTAAAAAACGCGTGGGGTCGCGTCTTGCAATATAGCATTGCACTGCTCTAACTAGCGCAATAAAATGCTGAAAACGCCCGAATTACGGGCACCTTCAGCCGACTACTTCGCATAAAATCACATCCTCGATCGCATCAAATAAATCGCAACCAGCGCAGATAGCGCAGAAAGGGGCGTACCAAGGTGCTTTTGTGTCAGCTTGCCAACAAGCGCTAAGTTTCACCAGCAACGCATCGGTAAGCGTTGTCAGCGCCGCTGTTTTTGTTTGTAAACAAGCTGATGAAAACTCGAAGGTAACTTCGCTGCAGATAATAGAGTTCGGATGGCTGACGAACCCTGCTTAGCGTCAAGCGTCGTACCTCGATTCACCGCGTTTACTTCGCGACCGTCGTCCCCACCGCTCCCCACCGCCGCCCCACAAAAATAGCCAGCGCGGCCACACTCATCGCCACAAACGCCAGCGGCGCTATTTTTTCGCCTAGTAGCAGTGCCGAAAATCCGAGTGTCATAAACGGTTGCAGCAACTGTATTTGCCCAACTCTTGCCACGCCGCCAAGTGCTAAGCCGTGATACCACGCAAAAAAGCCCAGAAACTGGCTTACAAGCGCCACATACGCAAAACCCAGCCATGCGCTTGTCGAAGCGCTTGCAAAGCCTTGTAGGCCGGTTTTCCATGCGCCAAATGCGGTGGGTAGGGCAATGAGCGGGGCGGCTAGTACTAGCGCCCAACAAATGACCTGCCATCCGCCAATTTCTCGCGCTAAGCGGCCACCTTCGGCGTAGCCGAGTGCAGCCGCTGCCACGGCCGCCAGTAAAATAAAATCTGCTGTGTGAAAGCTGCCGCCGCCGTTCATTAATGCATAACCCACCACCGTTAGGCTACCCACAACACTGGCGCACCAAAATACGGTTGTGGGGCGTTCTTGCGCGCGCCATGCGCCAGCAAGTGCTGTGGCCAGTGGTAGCAGGCCCACTACTACTGCGCCGTGCGAGGCCGGTGCGGTTTGCATGGCCCATGCCGTTAGACAGGGAAAGCCAATAATTACGCCCAACATCACAATAAATAAACTATTCAGTTGTTGGCGTGATGGTAATTTTTGCTTTGTAAAATAGAGCAATGGTGCCGCCATAGCGGCTGCCACTAATGCTCTGCCTAAGCCCACAAATAGGGGATCTAGGGCTACAACGGCCAGTTTGGTTGCGGGCAGTGTAATGCTAAAGCCGAGTATACCCAGCAGCCCGTAAAGCAGGCCTTTGCTGGCGTTGGATTGCTGCATTTTTAAAGCCGCTAAATGAGCGATTTTGCGTGAGCGCTCGCTACTTGTTCAAGCCATTTGTCCGCGTTAATTGGCTCATGGGCACGCATTCGATCGAGCAGTGGCTCAATTTCTGTGTCCACTAACAGCATCTCGCGGTGCATTGGTCGTAAAAATTTCTCGGCTGTCGCTTTATCCAAAAATTGCAGTAAGCCATCATAAAACCCTGCTACGTTTAATAACGCAACTGGCGCACGGTGATACCCTAATTGCGCCCATGTGAGCGCTTCAAACACTTCATCCAAGGTGCCATAAGCGCCAGGCATGGCGATAAAACCATCGGAAAGCTCAACCATTTTTGCCTTGCGGGTATGCATATCGGCAACTACATGCATCTGCGTCAGGGATTTATGTCCGACTTCTTTATCCATCAGTTTTTGCGGAATAATGCCGATCACTTTGCCGCCAGCTGCTAGGCAGGCATCAGCCGTAATCCCCATTAGCCCAACACTGCCGCCGCCGTATACCAAGGTAATATTTTGTTGTGCCAGGGTGCGTCCCATTTGCCGCGCCATGTCTTGGTATTGCGCATTGCCGCCAGCACTCGAACCACAGTAGATACAAATTGATTTCATGATATTTTTATGTAATTTAAATTGAACCCGAAATGCTACAGCAAAAAACACTTCAAAATTTGTACGTAGCACCCACTTGCAAATAACGACCGCGAATATCGTGCGCTTGGGCAAAACCCAGTGTGCGTGAATCGTTGCTTGAGAAAGGTGGTTCGGTGTCGAATAAATTTTTGACCGTCGCTGAAAGTCGCATATTCGTTATACCGCTATAGGCAAGGCCAAAATCAATGGTATTAAATTTTGCAATACTCCGGTCCGATGGCGTTACCGGCACCGCCGCCGTGGATTGTTGTTTATCCACCATCGACGCCATCACGCTATACAGTATATTCGCGTCCCATGCACCGTGGTTGACAGTGTAGCTCGTTGCGCGGCGCCAGCGCGGTAGGTTAAGCAGGCCAAGACGTCCATATAACGGTGTTCCTGGTTGATCGGCATAGTCGTAGTGGCTGTAATAGGTGATATTTGAATTGGATGCAAACTTAAACCCGCGCCACTTAAAACTCGTGTTAGTGGAAAGATCAAATCCGCTAATTTTGTGCTCACCCAAATTACCTAATGCGGTGTTCACTGCAGTAATTGTGCCCCCAGCATCGCGGCTAACCGAAAACGCGCTGTTACCGCCTAAGGTGCTTGTTGCGCCCGGAGCATAGCTGACATTGTCGATCACGTATTGCGAAGGTACTAAGCCAATTTCATCGGTTTTGCGAATCGTAAAATAGTCGAATGCAACAGATACAAATTCCTTTGGTTCAAATACGATACCGACATTGCTAATCTTCGCTTTTTCGGCTTGCAACGCTGCATTGCCGCCCGAGGAACGGTCATATTGCAAGCGCGGGCAAGCATCTCGTGACACACCGCGCGCGCTACAGCCGGGGAAATCTTGCACAGAATCAGCGCTTTGATTTTTGCCGCCAAATAAATCGCGTAGCGATGGCATCTTAAATCCCTCGGAATAGGAGGCGCGAAATAATGCAGTTTTAGTGGGTTGATAACGAAAGGCAATTTTTGGTGTGGTAGCACTCACATCGCCGTTTTTTTCGCTTTCATAACGATCGTGACGCAGCGCCAATTGCGCTTCTAAAGTGTTGGTAATGGGGACAGCTAATTCAACAAAAACTGCGGCGAGATTGCGCTTTGCATCCACTGCAGATTGCTGAATGGAGCCAAATACATTGCCTGCCCTTTGGTTAGCACCGGGCAGATCAGAAATTTTTTCCCGACCAATTAGCGCCCCTGCGGCAAACCCAAGTGCGCCCGCTGGAAGATGCATTAACTCACCCGAAAGTTTAAGGTCAATAAAGGTATTGGTCGTTTCACCTTCGCGGGTATCAGTTGAGGTAATAGCATTGACAACGGCGGCTGGGTTATTAGTAGAAAATGGATTGAAGCTACCGTTGGTAACGGCTGTATTTAGGCGATCTATAAGAAAATAGCCGCCATCTTTATTAGTTGCTTTGCTCTTTGCTTCGCCAATGGAAAAATTATATTCAATACTGCGATCAATGCCTTGAACTGTACCTTCAACACCAAGCAAAAGCCTTGATGCATCGGCTTGATTATCGGTAGTGCGGGCACCCGCTTGCAGTGGCCTACCACGCACAGAAATTGCCGAGGAAAATGGATTAGCGGGATTGCTTGCTTCAAGATTAAAATTTCCCGGCGAAGGCGCAGCGCTCACAAAGGTATTGGCACGACTCAGCAGTATTTCAGTATAGGCCGTGCTATGTTCGGCCAATGCAAGGCGTGCCGTGGCGAGGCCGCCGACACGATCAGTACCAAATAGCGTAGTGCGATAGGGCGCAAAATCGAATAGACAACTGGCACTACCGGTACTGCCTGGGGTAAGGGGCGAGGGCGACACCGATAGGCCGGTTGGACAAGGCTGAAACGGTGCCTGCAATCCGGTAAGCGGATTTATAAAATTACCAGACGGTGCAAAGGTGGAAAGCTGATTGGTGCCGCCAAAGCGCCTAAAATCTGCCGTTCGCGTGCGCTCCCGATCTAAATTATTAATTGGCTCACGCTTGAAATAATTTAGGTTGAGTAAAACATTGAGCTTATCTTGGCGCAGATTTCCCCACCCTACAGTACCGATTACCGATGTTTCGCCACCGTCTTTTTTTCCTGATTGACCAAGAGCTGCTGAAACTTCGCCGCCGGTAAAATCTTTACGGGTAATAAAGTTCACCACGCCGCCAATCGCATCAGCACCGTAAATAGCTGCCGCACCGTCTTTCAAAATTTCCACGCGATCTATCGCACCCAGTGGGATGGTATTTAGGTTAACAAAAGCGCCATCAAAGCCATAATTAGCCAGACGCCGACCGTTTAGTAACACCACAGTTTGGTCGCCGCCCAAGCCGCGAAACCCGACGCTGGCCGTGCCAGAAGTATTCGGGCTATTGGAAACAAGCTCATCATTTATCGCGCTCATGTAAGAGAGTGAACGCATGAGCTCATTGGTTGAGGTGAACCCTTTGCGCTCAATTTCCCTGCGCGAAATGATTTCAATCGGAACCGGACCTTCGCTAGGAATCCGTTTAATGTTAGAGCCGGTAATTTCTATTTTCTCAATTTTTTGTAGCACGGCCTCGACAGCGCTTTCGGCATTAGCGCAATTTGACACAACTAACAGTGAAAATGATACTGCAATCGTAATCGGGGTAAGGAAACTAGCCAACGGTTTTACTAAGCAGGTCATCAGGCTGGTCTCAAAATTTTGATCTGGGTGGAGTGGCGTAAATTCGCAATGGACAACTATTAATGATTATAAGGGTAATGCTGTGACGAAGTGTGTCGGCCGGATATTGCCCAGCAAGGTTTTTGCGGCATTTCTGTAAATGCACTAATGTGAAAATCCTTGCCTAGAAACACTTAAATAGACTTCCTTTGGGCAATTGTTCCGAAAATTGTGGTGTTGGTTTATGCGTTTATACTTATCGTACTTGCCGTTATTTACCTCATTTTAAGAGTACCTTTGTATGTTTGTTGATTCCCATTGTCACTTAGATTTCCCTGAGCTTGTTGCCGATCAAGCCAATATTTTACAAACCATGGTGACTAATAAAGTCACCCATGCGCTCACTATTTCTACTACCTTAAAGAGCTTTCCAGCGGTGCGGGCGATTGCCGAAGCACATGCACACATTTGGTGTAGCGCTGGCGTGCATCCAGATGAACAAGTAGATGACCATGAAGCCAGCATCAATGAATTGCTAGATATGGCAGCGCACCCAAAGGTCGTCGCAATAGGTGAAACAGGGCTTGATTATTATCGACTAGTAGAACCACTCGACTGGCAGCGTGAACGTTTCCGCACCCATATTCGCGCGGCGGTTGCCTGCAATAAGCCACTGGTTATCCATACCAGAAACTCCCATGCTGACACATTAAAGTTAATGCGCGAAGAAAACGCGAGTCGGGCAGGCGGGGTGATGCACTGTTTCACTGAAACTTGGGAAGTAGCGGAAGAGGCACTAAAATTAGGCTTCTATGTATCGTTATCGGGTATCGTTACCTTCAAAAGTGCCGCGACGGTGCATGAGGTAGCGCGAAATATGCCGCTTGACCGCTTGCTCATTGAAACAGATTCTCCCTACCTAGCGCCCACGCCGTTTCGCGGCAAAATGAATCAACCAGGTTATGTCGCACACGTGGCCGAATACATCGCCAAGCTGCGCGGTATTTCAGTAGAAGAAGTGGCCGCACATACCACCGCGAACTTTTTTAAACTGTTTAAGTTGTCACCTCAATAAGTTGGAACTTAAGTCTGATTTTTCGTGCTAGTTACTCTCGTAGAAGCTGCGGCCAAAGACCTTCCCTGCATCGAAAACATGATGCAGTTCTATAACTACGACCTTAGTGAATCAGTACCAATCGATTTTGCGGCGCACGGTTTGTATCAAATACAGCCTAAAGGCGCATATTGGGCGCAGTTTTTAGTGGCGGCGTTTCTCATAAAAGTGGATGGCGAGTTAGCAGGTTTTGCGGTGGTGGATAATGAATTGCTCGAAGTGGATAGCCAATACAATATGGGTTATTTTTTTGTAGCACGACGGTATCGAGGGAGTGGAGTGGGTCGCATTGTGGCGGCGAAACTATTGGAGAAATTTCCGGGGAAATGGGAAATTTATCATCTAAAAAATAATCAACCAGCGCGGCGTTTTTGGCATTCATGGCTGTATGCTGCGGCGGTTGACGCATTGGTTGTAGCGGATCGTGAGATTTACGGTGAACCATGCGTTTTGTATCGCTTTCGGATATAAGCGTTGCGTCATTTTTGCATCTAAGTGCGCATAAAGTTCGTATGCATTAATAGACCCATAACTGCGACGCAATACTGATTAAGTTTACATATGATCCAAGCCCCAGTTCAACCCGAATCTCCGCGCTATCTAACGCCCAAACAAATCGCCGATTGGCGACCTTACCCTATTCCTAAAAATGGCGTTGAAGGTGACGGCTTAACCCAGCTTGAGCGAACCAAACAGCGCATGGATGCTGCGGGGCAATGGGCACCATGGCAAATGATTGGACGGCGTATGACGGTGGGTTGTGTGGCGCTAGAAATTACGCAGCGCTGTAATCTGGATTGTACCTATTGCTACTTGTCAGAATCGTCGGAAGCGCTGAAGGATATTCCTATCGAGGAAGTGTTTCGTCGTATCGACATGATTTTTGAACACTACGGTGCGAACACCGATGTGCAAGTGACTGGTGGCGATCCTACCCTGCGTAACTACGATGAGTTATTGGCAATTATTCGGTACATTAAAACCAAGGGTATGCGTTCATCGTTTTTTACCAATGGTATTAAAGCCACGCGGCAAATGTTGGAGGATTTGTGCGAAGCAGGGTTGGAAGACGTGGCGTTTCACGTGGACATGACACAAGAGCGCGAAGGTTACGATAACGAGGTGGCGCTCAATGTCGTACGCGAGGAATACATCAACCGCGCCCGCGGATTGCCGCTTGCCGTCATTTTTAACACCACGGCCTGCCCTGCAAATTTTCATGAAATTCCGCTGCTGTGCAAGTTTTTTGTCCGCCACGCGGATGTGGTGCGCTTTGCATCATTTCAAGTTGGTGCGGATATGGGGCGTGGTACTGAACGCGAGCGCATCACCGTGAATCCAGCTACGGTCATGCAATCTATTCGCGAGGGCGTAGGGGCAAATTTAAATTTTGATGCGGCTAGCACTGGGCACGCAAAATGTAATGGCTATGCCTACGGACTCATTATCAATGGGCAGGTGTATGACTTTTTTAACGACCCTGAATTTGTGCGCGATATCCTCGCTTCAAGTGCTAATTTAGTGGTAGATCGTGCTAATAAACACAGCGTGATGAAAACAGTTGCATCCTATTTTGTTAGCCATCCGGCCATGTTTTGGGGCGTCGTTTCGCGCTTTGTAAAATTGATTTGGGGTGCACGGCGAAACTATATTGCGGCACGTGGTAAGGTCGGTAAAATTTCATTTTTTGTACACATTTTTATGGATTCATCGCAGCTAGAACAAGAGCGTTGCGATGCCTGTTCATTCATGGTGATGACGCCTAGCGGGCCAATTTCAATGTGCGTGCACAATGCGAAGCGCGATGAATATTTATTGGTGGTAGCAGAGGTCAGAAAAAATAATGTGCTGCGCTACTTTAATCCGGCCACCGGCCACTTTGAAGATAAGCTCCCCGCTAAAATTAGTGTAAATTTGACGCGCAAAAATGCGCGAGGGCGTGCTAAAGGCGAGGCTACTCAAGCTGTGAGCACAGCCACTACGGTATAAAAAGGAATGGCTTAATGAGACAAATATTTGGATTATTTCTTGTATCTTTCTTGGTCGGCTGCGCATCGGTGCCCGCACCCCGTGTCGTGAATGCCAACGCATCGGGTGCGCCGCCCTATAGTGCTTGGGCGCGTGTGTTGCAAAAGCATGTTGATGCGCAAGGGCGTGTTGACTTTGCAGCAGTTGCGGCAGACCGCGCGGACTTGGATGAATTTGTTGCCTATGTGTATACAACGGCTCCGGCAAATCGCCCGGCCTTATTCCCCTCTGCCGCACACGTGTTGGCGTTTCACATCAACGCTTATAATGCACTCGCCATGCATAAAGTTATCGCCACTGGAATACCGGAGACCTTGGCTGGCTTACGCAAAGTGAGTTTTTTTGCGCTGGGCAAAGTGCAAGTTGGTGACGAAGCAATTTCGCTTTATGACTATGAAAATAAAGTCATTCGCGCTTTGAATGACCCCCGTATTCACTTCGCACTCAACTGCATGTCAGTTAGCTGTCCCCGCTTGCCGCGTGAAGTGTTTTTACCAGAAGCGCTAGATGCGCAGCTAGATCGCGAAACCCGCGCGTTCTTTGCAGAAGCACGAAATATCAGGGTTGACGACCAAAAACAGGTTGTCATACTCTCTGCAATATTGAAGTTCTATCCCGAAGACTTTTTGCGTGTTGCACCGTCATTAACAGCTTACGCAAACCGTTATCGGGAGGTGGGAATACCAGATAACTATAAGGTGGAATTTGCGGACTATGACTGGACAGTTAATAAGCAACCTAGTCCGTAACCGCGGCCCCAGCGATGCCACACCAGCTTTGCGTCACCCTAACGCGATGGTTTTTTATTCTGTTACTCGCCATTTCTGGTACTGCGAAACTGCTTGATTTAGTTGGTTTTTTTGCCGTTGTCGAGACGTTCAAGGTGCTACCCATTGCTATGATTCCTATGGCGGCGCTAGGGCTTGCTATGTTGGAACTGACGTTAGCAGTTTGGCTGGTGTTGAGTAAAATACCAGCATCGCGCAAAATGGTCGCCGCATGTGTGATTGTCCTGCACATAGGCTACTTAGTTTGGTTAACTGTGGCCTACGCGCGCGGTCTGCAGATTTCAAATTGCGGCTGCTTTGGTGTTTACTGGCCACGGCCTTTAACCATGGGCAGCCTCGTTGAAGATGCTGTGCTTATTCTGTTAGCACTGTATTTATACGCCAGCGTAGTGGTGAAGGAAAAATCCAATTTACATCACGGTTAAGTTTGATCAATCCGCTTTTTAGTGGCGAGGCGGATTATTCGTGCGTAGTTGTGATGACTATACGATTTTTGTTTTAAGCTAGCGTTATGCGAATACTCATTGCCGAAGATGATGCCTTACTTGCCGACGGGCTGACATCCGCGTTGCGTCATGCTGGCTATGCCACAGATTGTGTACGTGATGGCAAGGCGGCAGATAGTGCATTATCGCTGCAGCAGTTTGATTTGCTAATTCTCGATATTGGTTTGCCGGGCATGGATGGTTTTGAGGTGCTGAAGCGTATGCGTAGCCGTGCGCATACGCGCAGTGGCAGTGGTAATCCAGAAATTCCGGTGTTGATTTTGACGGCACTTGATGCTGTTGAAAATCGCGTGCGCGGGCTTGATTTGGGTGCGGATGACTATTTAGTAAAGCCGTTTGAACTAAGTGAGCTTGAGGCTCGCGTCCGTGCGCTAACGCGACGCGCCCATGCCGGTGTTACGTCACGTTTGCAGCATGGCGGTCTGTGCTTTGATGCGGCGGGGCGGGTGGCATTGGCACATGGAAAACCTTTGGATCTATCGGCACGTGAAGTGGCGCTACTAGAAATTTTTTTAGCCCGTGTTGGCCGGGTGGTGAGTAAAGAAGCGATTATTGATCTGCTTTGCCAATGGGGTGAGGAAGTTAGCGCTAATGCGGTGGAAGTGTATATGCATCGTTTGCGCAAAAAACTTGAGCCTGCAAACGTGCGGCTTACTACTCTGCGGGGTTTAGGCTATTGCTTAGAAAAAGTGGTGAGCGAGCCTTGAATCCTAATGAATCCTAGCCCCCCCACACCAACACCTGCGCCAACACCAGCGCCAACGTTGCCAAGAAGTACTCCAGTTCAGCGCATCGAGCCTAGCTCTTTGTTTAGCGAAATTTTAGACTGGATGCTGGTGCCATTTTTGTTGGTCTGGCCGCTTTCAGTTTGTGTGACCTATTTAATCGGCATCGAAATTGCCAATAGTGCGTTTGACCAAAGTTTGGGTGCTAAAGGGCGGGCATTGTCGGAGCAGGTAGTTTGGGTTGATGGCAGTAATAAGGTAGAACTGCGGGTTGACTTACGCACTATTTTGCCTGACGAAGATGCGGAATCAACATATTTTCGGATTGATAGCAATAAGGGTGAGTTGCTATTGGGTGAGCCAGAGCTGCCTATTTTCGGACCGCTACAATTGTATAGCACCGATATTGCAGTATATAAAACAGCGGAGTTTCGCGATGCTGAAGTACGTATTGCCGCTATTGAAAGACGTCAAGCGAGCACCGGCACTAAGGTAATAGTATATGTTGCGGAAAGCCTCGTGAAACGAAAAAAGCTCGCTTATGAAATTATGAAAGGCATTGTACTGCCGCAGATTATTGTGGTGCCGCTGATGATTTTTTTGATGTGGCTTGGCTTACGGCGTGGTGTTGCCCCACTTAAACAACTGCGTGAGCGCATGGTGGCACGTGATGCCCATGATTTGCGCCCGCTTGATGCGGGTAATGCGCCTGAAGAAGTTGAGCCGCTCATTATTGCGTTTAACGATCTCTTGCAGCGGGTTGAAAACGAAGGTGCAGCGCAGAAGCGTTTTATTGCCAATGCCGCACACCAGCTACGCACACCGCTTGCGGGTATACGTATGCAGGCTGAGCTAGCCTTGCGCAATATTGGCGATTTTGAAAAGACGGCGGCACTGTTAAAAATTGCGAGTGGCACGGCACGCACTGCGCGCTTGGTCAATCAACTTTTAATGCTGGCTCGTTCTGAGGGCGCTGCTGTGAGTGCACTACCGCTGGTAGCGATTAATCTGATCGATCTCGCGCGTGAGGTGGTGGCTGATGGCTATCCAGCGGCTGCGGCCAAGCACATTGCATTAAGCTTCGAAACATCTGATACGGCGCTATTGATTGAAGGTCATGGTGACTTATTGCGTGAGCTTATTAGCAATTTACTCGATAACGCCATTCATTACACCCCTGCAAATGGCCGAGTATTGGTGCGCGTGCAAACTTCTCAAATGGCGGGTTCTGATGGTGTGATAGCAGTGCTAGAAGTCGAGGATGACGGCATTGGCATACCAGTTGCAGAACAAGAGCTGGTATTTGAGCGGTTTTATCGGGTGCTCAGTAGTGGCAATACTGGCGCCAACGTTATTGAGAACGCTGGGTCTGCAGGTTCTGGAATTGGCTTGGCTATCGTGCGTGAAATCGCCATACGCCACGGTGCAACGGTTAGCGTTGCCACGCCTGATTCGGGCAAGGGTTGCGTCTTTACCGTTACATTTAAAAAGAGCTTTACGGCAAAATAGAAAAATCCAGTATCTACAGATTTCCTCGCGTTTTTTTGCGTAGAAAAACCTGAAAATACTGGATCTAATTTAGAGCAGAAAAACAATCAACAGCTAGAAATACCTAGTTTTTAAAGATGTCGCGGCGATACGTTTCGGGAACGAAGAAGAAGCCAATCACGAATGTCATTAACGCAATGACAACGGGATACCACAAGCCAAAGTAAATATCACCCGTGGCCGCCACCATGGCGAATGCCGTAGCAGGGAGCAAACCGCCAAACCAGCCATTGCCAATGTGATAGGGTAACGATAAGCCTGAATAACGAATCCGCGTGGGGAAAAACTCAACCAATGCAGCAGCAATCGGGCCATAAACCGCAGTAACGTAAAGCACCAGTAAGGTCAAAATCGCGATTAAGGTTAGTTTTTGCTCGCTGAATACATCGAATACTTTTACAAGGTTGAATAAGCCCTCTTTAGGTTCAATGGGAATTTTGACGATAGATGTATTGGTAGCGCCTGGATATCCGGATTTTTGTAAGGCTTCGTTAATCGCTTTAGTGAAAGCTGCAGGAACTGCCTTAATGTCATCACCCGTTAATTTAGTCACGTCAAAGGCTTGAATTTCCGTCTCGCCAATGCGTACCTTGGTGAGGCTACCCGGTGCGCCTTTTTCGGTGGTGTAGCTTGCCGAACTACGCGCCAATGCCGCCTTCGTCACGTCGCACGAACTGGTAAATTTAGCGATACCAGTTGGATTGAACTGAAACGAACATTGATCCGGATCGGTAGTGACAACAATTTTAGTATTTTGCTGTGCAGCATACAGGGTTGGATTTGCTGTTTTTGTCATCAACTGAAATAGCGGGAAGAACGTCAATGCCGCAATCAAACAGCCGCCTAAAATAATCGGCTTGCGACCAATTTTGTCGGATAACCAGCCAAAAAATAGAAACCCAAATGTGCCAACTGCGAGTGACCAAGCAATTAAAATATTAGCGGTAAACTGATCTACACGCAAAATAGTTTGCAGATAAAACAGCGCATAGAACTGCCCTGTATACCAAACCACAGCCTGACCGGCAACCATACCAAGCAAGGCTAGCAACGCAATTTTTGCATTCTTCCATTGTCCGAAAGCTTCACCTAATGGCGCTTTAGATAAGGTGCCCTCATCTTTCATTTTTTGGAATGCAGGAGATTCTTTCATCTGTAGGCGAATGTAGAGCGAAATTGCCAACAACACAACAGAACCAATGAAAGGAATGCGCCAGCCCCATGCTGCAAAGGCGTTTAGTTTTACACCGCTCGCCATTACGACATCAGGGTAATTTGCGTTCACATAAATTTGTGTAAACAAAATAACCACTAGGGAAAGCAACAGCCCCAAGGTAGCGGTAGTTTGGATAAATGACGTATAAAAGCCACGCCGATGTTGTGGAGCGTGCTCCGCCACATAAATCGCCGCACCGCCGTATTCGCCACCCAACGCTAATCCCTGTGCCATCCGCAATAATATTAAGGCTACGGGAGCAAGCCAGCCTATCGATTCATAGTTGGGCAATATGCCCACTAAAAACGTAGACAAGCCCATAATCATGATGGTGATGAGGAAGGTGTATTTGCGACCAATTAAATCGCCCAGCCGTCCAAACACCAAAGCCCCGAATGGCCGCACTAAAAAGCCTGCTGCAAAAGCTAATAGCGCAAATACGTTACGAGTGGCCTCAGGATATTGACTAAAAAACTGGGCACCGATGATGGCAGCGAGAGAACCGTACAGATAAAAATCGTACCATTCAAAAATAGTGCCTGCGGATGACGCCAGAATAACTTTCTTTTCTTCTCGCGTCATCGGTCGGCTACGTTCAGCCGCCGTTGGTGCGCTCATGATTTCTGCTGCCATATTGAACTCCTCTGTATTTTTATGTCGGGTTTACCTCGCCGATACCTACTGCATTAATTACCGGCGCTGCAACTACGGTACTGCGGCAAAGCTAAAAGCCGTTGTATGCGCTTAACACTCCACCAGCATATTCAGGATAGAAGGCGATACTTACACTGAACTTACAACGCAGTTGGATGTGCGTTTAGGGGAAAAATCGCATTGCGCACCTTAAATGTACCCAATACGAATTCGACGCTTTGGCGTGTGTTTAACGCAATCGCTGTATTGGCTCGCGCGTTTGGTCGAGAGTGACTTACTGTTTGCCGAACTTGAGCGTAAATGCTAGACTGTTTTTCTTCTTGCGGCGAGTGATCTAACTTCACGCGCGAAACGAAAAGGAACGGGGCTTCCTTTGCCGCTTCATTCCGTCGAGTCTCGTCGTAGAAACGGTCTTGTTAACGTAGTACTGATCTCATGGGCAGAATCAATTCCGCTACGTAGGGTTATATACACAAATTGATGATGAAGCGTATTGATTACAAGATAACTTTTGGTAATTTCAGCCCAATGTTAAGACGCAACGCGGTAGCTGTTGCGGATGTGACGTGTGGTAAATTAAGTTAGGTAGCACAAACACGCCATGTCCCAGTACCTGCAAGCTGAAGACGATATTCGTGCGATGGTTGACCGCGAGACGGCCGCTTGGAACCGGCTTGATGCTGATTCGCTCGTTAATCTTTTCCATCCAGACACAGTGTGGCCATGGCCGCCGAACTCCTCAGCGCACGATCCAGAAAGCTGGGTCATGCCGTTGGGAAGATTCAATCGAGCACGGTGGAAGACAGGATGGGAATCACTGTTTTCTGAGAATGAACTTGTTCACAATAAGCGGAAATTGATTCGAATCCAAGTTTCTAAAGAGTACGACGGTGCGTTCGCGGTTGTAGACGTTGACACACTTTGGCGCAACAAAGCGACAGGCAATGAACAGCAGTGGCTGGGGCGTTCGTGCAAGGTCTACACCAAGGTCAACGAGCGGTGGTTCTTCATTTACCAAACTGGCCTACTTGAGTACCCGTGTGATGCTTGACCCCCCCTCCATGTACCCACTGTATCGCTTTTCGTGCGTACACTTTATTTTGCTATCTCGGCACCGTTTATTGTCTCGGTGCAGGCGTGGTCGTGCACGCTTTGTCCTTTAGACATCATGCAATTAAACGCCACATCGGAGCACTCATGCATGCAGACGAACAAGCTATTCGAGTACTTGTAGCTAAGTGGCACAGCGCTACCGCGGCTGGCGACATTGATTCGGTTCTCCAACTCATGGCCGAAGATGTGGTGTTCTTGGTAGCAGGCCAGCCGCCCATGAAAGGTCGCAGCACATTCGAGAACGGATTACGTGGGTTATTGGCGTCGCACCGAATCTCGTCTACAAGCGAAATACAGGAAGTAGTCGTCTCGGACAACCTTGCGTACTGCTGGAGCATCCTACGCGTTGAGATTACCCCCAGTGCCGACGGGAGTAAAATACTTCGCTCTGGAAGTGCAATATCAATATTGCATAAGCAAGCAAATGGCGCATGGGTGGTGGTTCGCGATGCAAATCTTTTAGCGCTTACAAAGTGACAAGTTGATTCGCTTGACACCAAATCAATGTACGGTATAATTGCCTACCAACTAGTAGGTAGATATGAAAATACATGCGGATTTGAGTCAGCGGGCAGTGGTTGATAGTCATACTTTGGCTTGGATTGATTCACCCCTAATGGGCGTGAGCCGAAAAATGATTGAACGTAACGGCACTGAAGTAGCGCGCGCAACTTCTATTGTGCGCTATGCAGCGGGTGCGAGTTTTGCAGCGCATACCCACACGTTGGGCGAGGAAATCATCGTGTTGGACGGCGCATTTGTCGATGATCTGGGTGTCTATGGCAGCGGTTGCTACATCAAAAATCCCCCAGGTTCTAGCCACGCACCGCGTTCACTAGGTGGCTGTACTTTGTTTGTTAAGCTGCGGCATCTCGCGTTGACCGATGTGGAGCGGGTAGTGATTGAAACTGAATCCGCATCTTGGTATCCCGGCATGGTGGCGGGTCTATCGGTACTACCGTTGAGTGAAGCCGGCACGCAACATACGGCGCTAGTGCGCTGGGCACCCAATACTTATTTTAATCCGCATCGTCATTTTGGCGGCGAGGAAATTTATGTATTGCACGGTGTTTTTGAAGATGAACATGGTCGCTACCCACGGGGCACATGGCTGCGCAGCCCGCATTTAAGTATGCATAAGCCGTTTAGTGTTGAGGGCTGTACAATTTTCGTGAAAACGGGGCACTTACTGCCGGAATAAGCGAGTAAGAAAGGTTATGAGGTGCGACGATGAAGCTTTTTTCTGAACTCTCTCCGATGGCGACAAATATCGTTGACGCTGCGGAAGGCTTATTGCAACAGCATGGTTATAACGGTTTTTCGTATGACGATATAGCGCGTATTGTGGGCATAAAAAAGCCTAGCGTGCATCATCACTTTGCGACCAAATCGTTGCTTGTAGCCGTAACTGTGCAGCGCTACACCCATCGTTTCGAAGAGCATCTTTTGCACATAAATAAGCAGAATGGCGATGCAGTAGCCCGATTGATAAGCTATTCTGGGTTGTTTGAAAGTACCTTTGCGAGCAACCGTAGAATTTGTGTATGCGGTATGCTAGGTGCCGAAATGCAGGGGCTTCCCGAGGATGTTGCGTTAGAGGTGGAGCGTTTTTTTACGCTCAATATAGATTGGCTTGCGGCCGCCTTTAAGCGTGGTATGACAGCTAAGCAAATTAAACCCAATGCCAGTAGTGTAGCGCTTGCACAAAGCTATTTGTGTGCGTTAGAAGGCGCAATGGTGGTGGGGCGTGGAACCAATTCGCTGCAAGGGCCGGCAGCGATTAGTAAAACTTTTATTGCGTTGTTGGTGCCGTAAATTTAGCGGTGTTCGGTGTTGTATGGATGGCGGCACACCCAATTGCAAAGAGAAGGCGCAATTGAAGCAGCTGCTTTTTTTTTAAAGTAAATAACCTACCAATTAGTTGGTATATAAGGAGTTTTTCATGGAATCGGATTTTTCAGGTAGAAAACTATTAGTTGTGGGTGGAACAAGCGGTATTGGTGCAGCAGTGGTGCAAAACGCCCTAGAACGTGGTG
>JANMDR010000093.1:0-3992 GCA_031376425.1 Betaproteobacteria bacterium | reverse complement strand
GTGCATACGGAAACCGGGTGCAGCATTCACTTCACAAATACCACCGCCTACTTGCTTATAACTCTCCGCAATATTGGGGCTTAAAAAATCTACCCCGCCCACGTCCAGCCCAATGGCGGTAATAGCACGCACCGCCATGTCACGGTTATCAGGATGAATAATATTAGTGACGTCGGTAGCGGTGCCGCCGGTGGAAAGGTTAGCAGTAGAACGTAGCATGACAACTTGGTTGGCCGTAGGAATGGATTCCGCCGTCATTTCTACTCTTGTTAGCATCATCTCTGCTTGCGCATCGAGGTTAAGGCGCGTCATCACCTTCTCATGCCCGACACCACGGCGCGGGTCTAGATTAACAATATCAACAAGTTGTTTTACGGTTGATTTGCCATCACCAATAATATGACCTGGTGTGCGTTT
The DNA here is from genome assembly GCA_031376425.1 of Betaproteobacteria bacterium. Taxonomy (GTDB): domain Bacteria; phylum Pseudomonadota; class Gammaproteobacteria; order Burkholderiales; family Usitatibacteraceae; genus JANMDR01. Next base: position 3,575 of record JANMDR010000093.1, on the reverse strand, counting down.
GGTGGCTGCAACAAGCTCACCATTTACAACTAATAAGCGATGATCATCACCCGTTAAAAAAGTTTCGACAATGACCGAGCTTGAGTGTTCTTGCGCGGCCGCAAAGCCTGCACGTACTTCATCTTCAGTAGTTAGGTGAATAGAAATGCCGCGCCCGTGATTGCCGTTGTAAGGTTTGGTTACCACCGGATAGCCGAGCTTTTTTGCGGCGGCAACGGCGCGATCAGCAGAGCGTACGAGTTCTTGCCGTGGTACCGGCAAGCCGCGCGCGCCTAAAATTTTATTAGTTTCTTCTTTGTCGCCAGCGAGTTCCACTGCAATATAGCTAGTGCGCCCGGTCACGGTGGCTTGAATGCGCTGTTGCCATTTGCCGTAACCTAATTGAATCAATGATTGATCATTTAGGCGCAGCCACGGAATATTCCGTTCTTCAGCAGCTTTAACTAGTGATGCTGTGGATGGCCCCAATGCGCGGCGTTGCGAATAGCGAATATATTCGTCGCGAGCAGTGGGCCAATCCCACCCGTGCGGCACAGCGCCTTCTGGCTGTAAATTTGCAGGCAGCAGGGAACATAGAAGCTTGAGTGCCAGCTCGCCAGCTTCTACCCCTTCATCACGCTGCGCGTACTCATAAACTACAGTGTACACGCCAGGTTTATCGGTGCTGCGCGTTTTGCCGAAGGTGACATCTTCACCTGCAATATTTTGTAGCTCAATCGCAACGTGTTCAAAAACATGGCCTAACCACGTGCCTTCATTCTCACGCATCCGCCGAATTAATCCGCCTTCGGTACGGTAGGAGCAGCCATGCTCCTGCAGGGTAGGTAGTGCCGCCACCAAGCCATCCACAAACGCTGCGCCTAATTTACCCGTTGGCCAATGCTCAAGTTCGCCCAAATCTAGCAACAATCGAATTACGGGAAAGTGGGCATAAAGTGACGGGCCTACATAAACTGAACGATCTAAAATGCGCATGGCTTAATGCTCCTTAGCTCAAAAGTGAGTTCTGCAATGTGGTCGGAAGTGAGGTTCTAAAATAAGGTGTTTTAGGGGCAGCTTTAAAAACAGCTTTAATATCAAAAACTACGCGCTGGCAACACGTAAAGGTTGTCGCGATAATTTACCGGGCAACGCTTTGCGGCTGGATAAATTATACGTAGCCCCAGCCGTCAAAATATGGAGCGCCATGCCGAGCATGCATAGGGGTTGACCTTCCTCAGCGGTATCCATGGATGAAAATTCAATCCCTGCGGCATCTACCACAGTGATGCTGCCACTGCCCTCAACCTCCAAGGTGTTCTCATGATTGATGAAGGCTGCGGTGTCTTCATCTAAGCCGATACCGACCGCGAAAGGATTAAAAGCTAGAGCGGTAAGCAGGCGGCCTAAGCGATCACGTTGACGAAAGTGTTGATCAATAATGAAGCGATTCGTTAAACCTAAGCCGGGGGCAAGGCGCACTTGGCCAGCAATGGGGCTAGATCCTTCTTCACCAAAGGCAATCATGTGCTCGCTTATAAATGCAGCACCGGCACTGGTGCCAGCAATATGCACGCCTGCAGCGTTTTGCAGGCGCATGGTTTTAGCGATGCTAGTACCACCCAAAATAGTGGATAAGCGTAGTTGATTGCCGCCCGTCATAAAAATGCCGCTGGCTTGTTTTAAGCGCTCGATACGGCTTGGTTCCTCGCAATCACGGCGTGTATCAAAATCAATCGCGGTCACGCGTCCCGCACCTAAATCGCCAAAAATGCGCTCGTAACGCGATCCCGTATCGGCCATGCGACTGGCGGTGGGAATGATGACAATATCCGCATTATCACCACCGCAAAGGCGCACAAAGCGCTGCAGAATTTGCGGTGAATTTTCTTTTTCTTCCGCGCCGCCGATTGGGATAATCCAACCTCTTGCGACGCCAGCAATTTCTTTACTTGGCATTGTCTCTATGTTCTCCGAAAGGTTTTCACCGCCGTTTTGAGTTTGCGGTTTTTTTACATTGTGTTGAGAACAAATGATGCCATTTTCAAGGCTGTTCGTGGCGCTTGCCCTACCAGTTTTCGGGTATTTTTGTGCAATAAACACATTAAAGCAACGGCATTCCACAATTGCGCGGCCTAATTTGACAAAATCGGCCCCAAGCCGTACATTATTGATCGTTGATTGGGAGAGCATTTTTGATGCCTTGGTGCTTAGGTAAATATCAAGCAAACATAGAGTAAACCGTGTTTTGTGTCAAAAGTCGCCGAAGGGGCATACCCAAAAACTCTCAGGCACATGAACTGATCAACCGAGTTTGATTATTGTAATCACACTTGAATTCTGGAGAGCGTTGCTGCATTTTTGCGAATGCGGAGCAACCACCGAAGGGGCAAACCGCAGTTTTTTGCGGCACTCTCTCAGGTAAAGTGGACAGAAGGGGCGGTAATAAAATTTTGCGGCCAATGGTCGTGGGGTTCCGTTTCTTTTCGTTCTTACTTGGAGTTCATCTTGCCCCAAACTACCCTATTAACTACCCCATTACACGCCGCACACGTCGCACTCTCCGCTCGCATGGTTGATTTTGGCGGCTGGGATATGCCCGTAAATTACGGTTCGCAAATTGATGAGCACCACGCGGTGCGTAAGGCATCGGGCATGTTCGATGTGTCGCATATGCAGGTTGTTGATTTGCGCGGTGCTGGGGTACGACCATTTCTGCGAATGGCGTTAGCTAATAATGTTGATAAGCTTAAAGTGGCTGGAAAAGCCCTATATTCGTGCATGTTGCATGCTAAAGGTGGCGTGATTGACGATTTAATCGTCTATTACTTTGGCGAAGAAATGTTTCGCTTAGTGGTTAATGCCGGCACGGCTGAAAAAGATATAGCGTGGTTACGGGCTCAACTAAGCGCCAGCGGCAGGACGGATGTCACCATTGAGCCGCGTCCCGATCTAGCGATTATTGCCGTACAAGGTCCACAAGCACGGGAACGTGTGTGGGAAGTGATACCCACTACGCATGCCGGCACTGCGGAAATGAAGCCGTTTAACGGCGCTTTATTTGGCGATACCCCTTTTGGTGATGTCATGCTTGGCCGCACCGGCTATACAGGTGAAGATGGTTTTGAAGTAATTGTTGCCGCAACGCAAGTTAATGCGCTGTGGTTAGCCCTGCTTGAGCGTGGCGTAAAGCCTTGTGGATTGGGCGCGCGCGACACCTTGCGTTTGGAAGCAGGCATGAATTTGTATGGCCAAGATATGGACGAGACCATCTCGCCATTAAACGCTGGGCTATCGTGGACGGTGGACTTATCGGTTCCGCGCGATTTTGTTGGCCGTAGCGTGTTGGAGCAGGACGGTCAAAGCTATGCGGTGGTTGGCCTTATTTTGCTAGAGAAAGGTGGCGTGTTACGCGCGCACCAAAAAGTACACACTGAGGTAGGTGAGGGTGAAATTACCAGCGGCACATTTTCGCCGACAATGAATCAATCCATCGCGTTTGCCAGAGTACCAAAAAGCGTGGCGATAGGAAGCATAGCAAAGGTGGCAATTCGCGATAAGCTATTAGAAGCGCGGGTGGTGAAACTGCCGTTTGT
>JANMDR010000041.1:0-2311 GCA_031376425.1 Betaproteobacteria bacterium | reverse complement strand
ATTCGGGTGCGCTGGGCTGAAAAAAGTCAGCGATGTTAAGCGAACAATGGGTTTTTAAAGATTGCGTGCGCCTTTGACAGCTTGACGATCATCGGATACATTCAGGATTCTTGAAAAATAGCGTTTGAAATTCCTATACCCCAACCCGGCGTATGTGATGAATTTCCATATGCTAGTGCTAGGGAAGGCGGCCAAAAGCATCATCCGATGACGGTATCAATTCGGCTCACCGAAAAGTGGGAAGGCTCACGTCAGGGAGTTAAGATAAAAGCGTTCTATAACATTTGCAAAATCATACCAAACAAGCAAAAGAAATCTGCATTTCTGGTAGCGGGAATGCCGGAAGTTTCGTCATTGGTATTACCTCCGCCACTGAGTTGTTTCGATAGTAAATAGGTAGGTCAAACAGGAAAGATAAATGGAAATTCTAAAATTAGAAAATCAGCTAAATAAAAGATGGGCTTTGCTCGCTACAAAGGCATATTTAAAAAAAGAGGAACCGGGCGCCTATAAAAGCCGACTGTTTTGGTGGGACAAGAAGTTAGTTGATGATTTGTTTGCAGATACCAAACGCTATGAAGAAGAATCGCCGGAGTCTCCAACTAAGCTCGGCATTATTTGGAACCGTGGCCTGACAGCATGGAGTTTAGGTTGGTTGGATATTGCTTTAACTGATTTTCAGCAGCTAGCTCTGACAAAATGTTCAATGCAAAAGATGGCTGAAAAAAACTTAAAGCAAGTTAAAGCAGGAAAGCCGTCACTTTAGCGGTATTCAGCGGAATTCATCTGGCTTCATTTACTGAAACGAAAACTCTCAATGAAATTGTCGGTAGAAAAAATAGGCCAAGCGACCGGTATTATGGTGCGCTTCGCGCAACATTTAGTAGCGCATGAATTTGTGCAAGCGGTTGCTTTCATGTCAGATAAATTAAGGAAAAAACTAAATGAACGCGTGTTGAAGGCTCAGTTAATCAATTTTGTTGAGGGTGATTGTGTCGAAAGCTGCGAAGTATTGTTGATTGCTGAACGCGACGGAATTATGAGCTTTGATGTCAGCCTTTATAGTGATTTAGAGAGCTATCCGATCATGTGCGATGTAAAAATAAACGCGGTCGGGGATGTAGTAATTTCTGATCTTGAATGGGGGTATCCAGATTAATCAAGCGTGGCGTTGGTTTATCGGCACTTCCCTCCAGAGTTTGCAGTTACAGTACGCGTGTGCCAGGCGCTCTGCGCGTGGGCGCATGGCGCAAAACGGCGGCGGCTTTAGCCCGTTTTGCGTCAAACCCTCGGGTTCCCCCTCGGTCACGATCACCTTACCCGACGGTGAAACCGAACAATTTCGCGCCAAATGGTTTCCAGAATGTCAACGGTGGCTACCGCCGATTTACGGCAATTTGATCTTTGAGCCGGTCAATTCCAAAACCCAAAGCAAGCTCGAACAGTTGGACTATGGCACCTTGCGCGTCACCAACTTCGGTGATGGCACCAGCAATATTATTGATCTTGGCGATGATCTAGGTCCGGTCGATCCCAGTAGCTACAAGCTAACTACCGAAGACGGCATGGTCTACTTCCTCGATCAGGATTTCGGCGTACGCCAAATTCGCGATCAAGCTGGCAACACCGTCACCTACACCGATAACGGCATCGTGCACAGCTCTGGCACGCGTGTCGATTTTGTCCGCGACAGCGAAGGCCGCATCACCGACATCGTGCTGCCTGATGGCCGTCGATTGAAATACAGCTACGATGCCAAAGGCGACCTAGAAAGCCGCCAAAATAGGCCACCTTCAACATTTGACCAAAGGATTGGGTAATGGCTTTAGTGGCAACAACGCCGTGCTTTTTTAAGGTTGAGTGCACAAAAAAACTATCCAATATTGGCCCAGAAATACCAGCGGATAGCTGGAGCGCACCAGTCTTTTTGCATTCCACCACTCGGCGCAATTGACGCTACGCTGATTGCGCCCTACGGGTAATTACGGTTAATTCACGGCCGTCAATTATTCTAATTCCAGTAATGCGAACAGTCACGTCGCTAAACAAGCCCAGATAGAATCGCTTTCAAAGACCTCTGCACAACCACATAAAACCCGATGAATTTGAGCGCTAGCGCAGCGTTGAAGAATTTCTAAGTTGATTGAGCGAAATCAATGTACTTTTCGCAGTTAAATCACGCGCCTTTGCGCTGGTTTGTCGTCATTTCCTGACCGCTTCAACTCGCCTGACGGATTGCTCCTGCCGTTCCGTTGGTCAAACAAATCTTGTTGGCCGCCTTCAACAGGTTCAGGCACATGGCCTTCATCGT
>JANMDR010000019.1:0-15159 GCA_031376425.1 Betaproteobacteria bacterium | reverse complement strand
GACATTACCGAAACAGTACCTGCAATTGGCTGGCGAGCCGATGATCTTTCACACCATAGCAACTTTAGCAGCCGTACCGCGTATTGAGGTTGTGAAAACGATCATTGCGCCTGCTGATGCCTATTGGCAAAGTTATGGGTTCGAAGCGCGTATTGCCAAATTATCGGTGTTGCGCTTGGGCGGCGAGACGCGCGCGGCTACGGTGCTAAATGGTATTAATGCCTTATTTGCGAATGCGGATATTTCTGAAGATGATTGGTTGCTAGTCCATGACGCCGCACGCCCTTGCGTTGGTGTTGCACGGGTGCAGGCCTTTATCGATGCGTGTTGTCAAGAGGCTGTAGGCGGGCTATTGGCAGCTAAGGTGGCTGATACCATTAAAGCCGCTGATGCGAACAACTACGTTACCCACACCGTGCCACGAGATAATTTATGGGCGGCACAAACACCGCAAATGTTTCGCGCGGGTCTATTGCGGCAGGCGTTACAATCGGCTATAGACGCAGGAAAAATAGTCACTGATGAAGCGCAGGCGGTGGCTTATTTGGGCTATGCACCACGGCTATTTGCCAGCGATAATAGCAACTTAAAGGTAACTGTGCCCGCTGATTTATTACTGGCGGAACTTTACTTAAACACAAAAACGTAAACAGGAAAGCTTTAGAAAGATGAAAATAAGAGTCGGTCAAGGTTTTGACGTACATCAATTGGTAGAAAATCGCGCTTGTATTATCGGCGGTGTGACTATTCCCTACGAAAAGGGTTTACTGGGTCATTCTGATGCGGATGTTTTGTTACACGCTATTTGCGATGCCTTATTGGGTGCTGCCGCATTGGGTGATATTGGTAAACATTTTTCTGATGCGGACCCAAAATACAAAAACATTGATAGCCGCAAACTGCTGCGCCATACCTGTAAATTAGTGCTCGATAATCATTGGAATATCGAAAATATTGATGCAACAATCATCGCCCAAATGCCGCGCATGGCACCACACATCACGCAAATGGTCGCAAATATTGCGACAGACTGCGGCTTGGCATTTTCGGACGTGAATATTAAAGCCACGACGACGGAAATGCTTGGTTTTACGGGGCGTGGCGAGGGCATTGCAGCGCAAGCCGTATGTTTATTGCGTGGCAAATAAGTGGCAAATCATAGATGAATCTACGTGATTTACGTTATATTGTCGCATTGGCGGATCACCGTCATTTTGGGCGCGCCGCAGAAGCGAGCTTCGTAAGCCAGCCTACGCTTTCCACACAGATTAAAAAATTTGAAGAAGAGTTAGGCATTGTTATTTTTGAACGTAATCCGCGCAACGTCATGCTTACCGATACTGGCGAAGCAGTGGTTGCACGGGCGCGGCAATTGTTGCGCGAAGCCGATGAAATTAAAGCGATTGCCAAACGTTCAAAAGATCCAGAAGCTGGTGCCATTCGGCTCGGATTATTTCCAACGCTTGGCCCTTATTTGCTGCCGCACGTGATGCCGCAACTGGTGGCACGTTTTCCCAAGTTAGAGATTATGCTGTACGAGGATAAGACCGACGTCATCCTCGCTAAGCTGAAAAATGGCGATTTAGATGCAGGTGTATTGGCCTTGCCGCTGGCGGATGATTTTTTTCATGCTGAATTTTTGTTTGAAGAAGACTTTGTGCTGGCGTTACCGCAAGGCCATCCGCTGGCACTTAAAAAATCGAAAAATAAGAAGCAACAGCCTTCCTTGCGATTAGAAGATTTAAATGATGCCGCGTTGTTATTGCTAGACGACGGCCACTGCCTGCGCGATCAGGCGCTGGATGTGTGTCAGATGTCAGGGGCGCGTGAATTTCAAGGCTATCGCGCCACAAGTTTAGAAACGCTACGGCATATGGTGGCGAGTCATGCGGGCATTACACTTATGCCCGCATTATCGGTACATCCGCCAGCCTTGCAGTCGGCAGCCTTGGTATTGCGGGCGTTTGCAGAACCTGCACCGCATCGGCGTATTGCTTTGGTATGGCGTAAAGCCTCGACCCAAAAGAATTTGTTACGCCAGATTGCACCAATATTCAAAGCCATAGACAAAAGTTTGTTGAAGGCGCCCACTACGGCGATAGGCTAAGTCGTGGAATGGCTCTATATTTTGCCAATCGCTTTATTGGCGGGCACGATAGGAGGGGTCATTGGCTTTGGCTCTGGCGTCATCATGGTGCCTATTCTAGCGTTTACCTTTGGTGCCAAAGCCGCTGTGCCTATTATGGCTATTGCAGCAATTATGGCCAATGGTTCGCGCGTTACTGCGTGGTGGCGGGAGCTTGATTTGCCTGCTGCTTTAACCTATTGCGCCACCGCCATTCCAGCAGCATTCATCGGTGCATCGCTATTTTTAAATTTGAATGTTCACGCGGTTGAAACTGCCTTAGGTATTTTCTTGATTGCTGTTGTTCCTGCTCGCCACGTCCTGCGCCGCTCAAAGCTAAAAATTGAACGCTGGCATTTAAGTATTGTCGGCGCGGTCATGGGTTTTTTAACCGGCCTTGTCGCCTCCACAGGTCCCATCAATGCTCCGTTTTTTCTAGCATACGGACTTACCAAGGGCGCTTATTTAGCGACCGAGGCATTTGGGTCAGCGGCGGTGAGTATTACAAAAATTACCACCTTCTCAATACGGGGCGTGGTTTCCTTTGACAACATCATGCGCGGCCTTGGTGTGGGTAGTGGCTTAATGGTGGGATCGTATTTAGCCAAAGCCATCGTTGCTAAATTGAAACCTGCAGATTTTGAATACATCATGGACGGCGTGGTGCTCATTGCCGGTGTGGTAATGCTAGTAGCGGCGTTGCGAGGCGTTTAGGGTTTTCAGTTTTATGCCGCTCCGTTATTTATGCGCGAAGTGCGTAAAATACGGGTATTCCTAATGTATAGCTATGTGAGCTCACCGTAGCTTTTGCCAATCCTTTTCTATGACTTCGCCGCAGCGCCCCAATCGTTCACATCACGCACTTGACCGCTATCTCGGCACCCTGTGGCGTGATCGCGATTTCCGCACACTTTGGCTCTCTTTGACCATTACGCATTTTGGCGGACAGGTGACCTTACTCGCCTTGCCACTTACTGCCGCTATTTTATTGCATGCCACCCCCGTTGAAATGGGGATTTTGGTGGCGATGGAGGCCTTGCCATACACCTTGCTCGGCCTATTTACGGGTGTCTTGGTGGATCGCTCGCGAAAACTTAGGCTGATTATTCAGGCCGATGTTGGGCGTGGACTAGTGTTATTGCTGGTGCCGATTGCGGCATGGGGTGGCTTTTTATCGATGTCGATTTTGTATGTGGTGGGCTTTTTGGTTGGTTTAGGCGGCATTATTGGCTGGGCGGCATATCAGGTATTTATGGCCGAACGCGTGGGACGCGATAATTTGGTGGAAGCTAATTCACGTATCGCCTTATCCGATTCGGCTTCCCAACTTATTGGGCCGGGTCTTGCTGGCGCCATCATTCATGCGCTGACCGCACCCATCGCTATTTTGCTGGATGCACTTTCATTTTTTGCCTCGGCGTTTATGTTGCGTACGATAAAATCTGCCGAAAGTGATGCACCAAAATTGGTAGCAACTGAATCAGCATCGCTCTCAGCCTTATGGCATGGTATTTGGATGGATGTAAAGGAAGGTTTGAGTCTCATCCGCCATAGCCCAATTCTGCGGTCAATTGCTGTGAGTTTGATGCTTTGGAATTTTTTAAAATTTGCGTATTTGGCGACGGTAATTTTATTCGCCACACGTGATTTGGGGTTTTCAGCGGGGCAAATCGGCACGATTTTTATGACCTCAGGGTTGGGGTTTTTGCTCGCCTCGGCGAGCTGTCAGTGGCTAAACGCGCGTTTTGGGATTGGCGCGGTAATGCTCAGCGGGTTAACAATGAGCGGCTGTTCTTGGCTCTTGGTGGCAACGGTTTCGCTTAAATATTGGCCCGCGTGGCATTTTGGGGGCGCGTTATTTATATTTGCTTTTGGTGCAATGATATTTTTTATTAATTACCTTACCTTGCGCCAAGCGGCCACACCGGATCACTTACGTGGCCGTGTCACCTCTACCTTAATTTTTTTAGCGATGGTGTTGTCGCCGCTAGGCTCATTGTTGGGTGGGTTTATGGGCGAATATTTTGGGTTACGCGCAACGATTGCCATTGTGGGAGTAGGCGGTTTGCTATTGGGTGTCGTTATGATGTGGACTTCGCCACTACGTGCTATGAAGGTGTTACCAGAACCCGTATCAAGCAATGAAAGTGCCGCACCTCCCAACGCCCCTACTTTAATTTGAACTATGAATTTCGGCGGTTTGGTTGCCTCTGGCGATGCGGTGCGCTTTCCATGCGGCAAATAGCTCGCTCCAGGCGCGGCGCTGGTGATTGCGCCAACGTCCGGTGCAGCGGATTCCAGATGCCACATCACGCCAGCAACTTGGTTCTTGGCTTACTGCTTCTTCATAAAAACGGATGGCATTAAGCCTATCGTTAAGCTGCCAGTAGGTTACGGCGTAGGTGTAGTGCGCCCAGCGTGCGTCATCAGGATTAGCCTGATAGGCGGCCGCAAAATGTGCTAATGCGCATGGGTATTGCTTCTGATTAAACATGGCCCAGCCGTGGCTCCAGTGCACCCGCGAGGCGGGCGTATTGATATCGGCACGCGACAACGCTAGTTTGAAAAGGGCGTCGGTTCCTGCGGTATCGTCCGTAGTTAGCGAGAGCGCGTGGCCACGCGCAACCAGTGAGGTGGCGCTTTCAGGGTCGGCGACAATTTCAATACGATCAATCTGTTGGGTATTGGCCGACACGGCTGTTGATGTGGCCGCTACGGCACCCACACCCTTGCAAGCAGTTTCAATTGGCGCAATATTGGCAAGGTAGTCAACCCGAGCAACGTTTCTAGTTTTCGTGTCGGCTAGGTGAAGTGCGCTACAAGCGCTGAGTAGCACCGACGCTGTGAATAAAAAATACAGCTTAAGCATATTCATAAAATTGCCGCCCCCGAACCTACACAAAAGTTTTGGTATTAATTTAAATTTTGCCATGTGCAGATCTTACGGCGAATATGGCGAAAAAAAAGTGTACTAAAGTGTAGTGTTACTTAACCGTAGCGTGCACAAACTGCATTATTTACAAAGCGCAGCCGCCTCGTCGCATAGCTCACGCAATGCGTTGTCATAAATGCCTAGGGCTTCTAAATGTGTGACGGTGTTGTACACATAATCGAGATTCGAGCCGCGCTCTCCTGAACAATTTGCCACGCGTTTTTTTGCTTCATCAGGGCAAATTTCTGGCGTATAGGCAGGGCTATCACAGTTGGCGATGAAGGTTAAGGCTGTTACTTTTTTTACCTGTGGGTGCGAATCGGCTAGCCATTCTGTCAGTGCGTCAGTGGGTGCGGTGCTCACGGTTAAATGGGCGGTAACTAAGCGCGGCGTATAAATATTGCCGCGCATTTCGCGATGCCATAAATTTTTAAGCGCAGCTTCAAGCCCGTCAGGCTCAATTTCTAACACTGCGCCCAAGCAACTGCCCCCGCTGCGTAAACCCAGCACCAATCCTGGGCTTTCAACGGTGCCGCGAAATAAGGTTGAGCGCATACATAAATCGCGATGATATCCGTGTACTCTGGCGAGTGAGCGGCCACGTACTGCAAATTCGGGATTCCACATCAGTGAGCCATAAGCAAAAACCCATAATGACCCACGCTTAGGTAAAAATGCTTGGTAGTCAACTAGCGGTGCCGCGCCCTCCATATATTCTGGTGGGCGAAATCCGAGCGGGTTTTCGAAAGAAGCGATTGGGTTTTCTGTGATCACAAAAGTGCTGTTTTTTAGTGGATGTGTTTCGTAAGCTGCGGCGTTATTTAATACTTTACTGATATTTCAACGCGCATCTCATCAAATTGTAACAATAAGCGGCTCCATTGTTAAGCTTTCGCTAATATTTGATGCAATCTGCAACGATTTGCTGCGACGGAAAAGAGTACACTGCGCGTTGTTTAAATATTTTTCCTTGGGGTTTTTTATGAAAAAGCATGTGCAAAACTTAACCTTAGCCGTTGCCGTGGCGCTCTATTGCGCACCGGCCAGTGCAGTTTTACCAGAAACCCTATCAAGCACTATTAAGCCCTGTGATGATTTTTATGGCTACGCCAACGAGGTTTGGGCCAAGTCGGCCAGTATTCCCGATGATCGTGCTTACTGGGGCGTGTTCGCAGAAATTAATGCGCGTAATGAAAAGATTTTAAAAGATGCTATCGCCGAGGCTGCCGCCGATCCAGCCAAACTTAAAAATCCAGCTATTGCAAAAGTGGCAAACTACTACGCTAGCGGTATGGACACGGCCAGAATTGATGCCCTTGGCCTCACACCATTAAAACCGTTGTTCGACGAGATTGATGCGCTAACATCCACAAAACAATTGCCGCAAATTTTAGGGAAGCTGCAGCGCATGGGCTTTAATGTCGGCCCGTCGACCTCCATATCGTCAGACGCAAAAGATCGCACCCGTTATTTAGTACAGCTAGGGCAGGGCGGCTTAAGTTTGCCCGAACGCGACTATTACATCCGTACAGATGCCAAAAGCGTGCAAACCCGCGCAGCATATATGACTTTTGTCGCCCAATTTATGGAAATGGCGGTTACGGAATTACCGCAAAAAACCGGTGCTGCAAACACGATCAATATGCCATCTAAGGCTGTTGAAGCAGCGTATAAGCTTGAAAACGAGTTTGCCAAGGCTTCAATGACCTTGGTGCAGCAACGCGACCCTAAAGCGGTATATAACTTGATGACGGTAGCACAGTTAAATAAAGCTGCGCCCGGATTTGATTGGGTAGCGTATTTTGCGGAACAAAAAATTACCGTAGCGAGTGTGCTCAATGTGGCGCAGCCAAAGTTTACTACTGCCTTTGCTAAGCTTACCCAAACGACAAACATCGGCGATTGGAAGGCATACTTGCGGTTGCGTATATTAAGCGATGCCGCGCCGCGCCTCTCCGCTAAGTACAGTGACGCGCACTTCGCGTTTTTTGGTACGGAGTTAGATGGTAAAAAGTCTCAAAGACCGCGCGCAGAGCGCGTGCTAGGGCAAATTTCCGGCAATTATGGCGAAGCACCACTGGCCGAAGGATTAGGGCAGTTGTATGTAGAAAAGGCCTTCAGTCCAGAGGCGAAAGCCCGTGCATTAGCAATGACCGCAAATATTAAGGCCGCATTGCGCGAGCGTTTGCAAAATCTAGCTTGGATGCAGCCACAAACAAAAGAGGCGGCAATTAAAAAGCTAGACGCCATGGCGCTACAAATTGGCTATCCAGATAAATGGCGTGATTATTCAAGCGTTGAAATTAGGGCGGATGATTACTTGGGCAATTGGTTGCGAGCCGGTAGCTACAACAGCGATTTTTGGGCGGCTAAATTGGGTACGCCCGTGGATCGTAATCAGTGGTGGATGAGCCCGCAAATTGTGAATGCTTATGCTGGTGAATATAACGAAATTGTATTTCCCGCTGGTATCTTGCAACCGCCGTTCTTTGATGTGAAGGCCGATGATGCTTTAAATTACGGTGCCATCGGTATGGTGATTGGTCATGAAATAACCCATCATTTTGATGATCAGGGTCGCCAGTTTGATGCGTCTGGAAACCTGAAACAATGGTGGACGCCGAAAGACGATGCTGCTTATAAATCCCGTGCGCAGGCGCTCGTAACGCAATACTCAAACTACAAGGGTGTTAAAAATACGCCGGTAAATGGCAAGCTTACCTTGGGTGAAAATATTGCAGATTTAGGTGGGCTGACAGTCGCATTTTTAGGTTTAGAACGGGCGTTAAAAGCGGGTGCGCCAGACGCTAAAATTGATGGCCTAACCCAGCAACAGCGTTATTTTCTAAGCTACGCGCAAAGCTGGCGCGAGATTAGTCGTGAAGCAGCAGAGCTAAAGGGTTTGCTAACTGATTCACACTCGCCGCCACGTTTCCGCGTGCAAGGCCCGATTGCCCATTTAACTAGTTTCGCCGATACCTTCAATTGCCCGGCAGTGTCGCCAGCGTTGCGAGCGGAGCGCGATAGAGTGGTGATCTGGTAATTAGTGTGGGTGGTGTTAGGCGCAGGCTTGTGCCTAACACTCACAACAGGAGGGAGGGCGGGGGGCGTGCCTAGCCCTTTAACCTATCTAAGCAACCACATTCACAGCCACTCCCGCCGCTACGCCCGAAGCCCAAGCCCATTGGAAATTGTAGCCGCCCAAATGTCCGGTTACGTCCACTACTTCGCCAATAAAATACAATCCTGGCACGGCGTTTGTTTCCATTGTTTTCGATGATAATTGCTGGGTGTTTACCCCCCCTAAAGTAACCTCGGCCTTGTTATAACCTAAGGTACCCGATGGTTTTACTTGCCAATCAAATAATCGCTCTGTAATTTCCTTAAATTTTTTATCGCTAATTTGATTTGGGATAACGTCAAATTCAAACGCATCGCACCACTGTTTCGCAAAGCGCTTGGGTAAATGTTCGGATAATAAATTACTGAGTAACTGTCTGCTCTGCCGTAACCCCGTTAGCCATTCTTGCGCATCATCAAAAGGCAGTAGGTTAATGTGGATAGGTTCCTTTGCCGAGCCATCCTGCCAGTATGATGATACTTGTAGTATCGATGGGCCCGATAAGCCACGATGCGTTAATAATAAGGCTTCGCGGAAGGATGGGGTATTTTTAGCGGCACGCACTGCAGCATCGAGTGATAAGCCAGAAAGGTCGCCATACTGTTCTGTTGAGGCGCTATCAAAACTGAGCGGCACCAATGCTGCGCGTGGGGCAATGACGTTGAGTCCAAACTGTTCAGCTACTTTATAACCAAATGGGGTAGCACCAATTTTTGGTACTGCAAGACCGCCCGTGGCAATGACTAATTTTTTTGCGATGACTAATCCTAGCGCAGTTTGGATGCTGAAACCTGACGCTATTTTTTCAATGCCAATCACGGCGCAGGGTCGCCGCCACTGTACTTTAGCGCGATCACACTCGGTTTTTAGCATAGCGATAATTTGCGTAGCACTATCATCGCAAAATAATTGCCCTAGCGTTTTTTCATGATACTTAATGCCGTGCGATTCTACGAAGCTGATGAAGTGACGGGGGGTGTAACGCGCTAAAGCGGAGCGGCAAAAATGCGGGTTTTGCGATAGAAAATTTTCGGGCTTGGTATTGATGTTGGTGAAATTGCAGCGCCCACCGCCAGAAATCCGAATTTTCTCGCCCAGATGCGGGTAGTGATCTATCAGCATCACTGTGCTGCCACGTTTTCCAGCTTCTGCCGCGCACATCATGCCTGCAGCACCCGCACCAATAATGACAACATCTACATTTGCGATGCTCACTTTTTTGCTTTTTTGGTTTGCTTATTGTTCAAGCTAAGTACTTCACTATATCTAAAGCAACTGATGATATGGTCATTGACCATGCCGCTGGCCTGCATAAAGGCATAGCAAATTGTGGAGCCGACAAATTTAAATCCATGAGCTAATAGCAGCTTACTCATGGCGTCGGATTCAGCTGTTTTAGCGGGCACTTGTGTGAATACTTCCCATTGATTTATGCGCGGCTCGCCGCCCACGATCTGCCATAAAAAGGTATCAAAGCTGCCGTATTTTTCTTGAACATCTAAGTAGGCGCGCGCGTTGCCTACGGCGCTATTTACTTTTAGTTTGTTGCGCACGATGCCGGGGTCTGCTAATGCTGTCGCAATATCGGCATCAGTAAAAGCGACAATTTTTTTTGCATCAAAATTTTTAAAGATACGTTTGTATCCCGCACGTTTAGCCAGCACGGTACTCCAGCTCAAGCCTGCCTGCGCGCCTTCAAGGGTAATGAGTTCGAGTAAGTCTCGATCATCATGCATTGGCACACCCCACTCGATATCATGATAATGCTGATCAAGTGGGTTTTTCTCACACCAAGGGCAACGTGTGCGAGGCGAATTTGAATTTGGTTGGTTCGTCATAATTCTTTTACAAGATGTGCGAGCGTTAACAGATTGTGACGGTCACTTTGAGCGATGATGCTGTCACTGAGCAAGATATTGTATCAAGCGAAAGTAAGTTTCACCGCAACTGAAAAAGGCAAACTCGTTGAAAGGCGAGGACGCAAAATCACCGGCCTAACGGTACCGCATGTGCGGAACCTACGGTAGCGGGATCACCAGGAGAATATTATGCGTAAATCCGTTATAGACGGCCTAATGTATGGCGCTTTCAGGCATTGTACAGTAGTAAAGACAGGGATATTTGCAACTGCGGCAGCATCGCGCTTGCGATTAAATGTAGGATCAAAGATTTGCAATAGAAACAGGGTTAACCATAAAAAAATTGCCTCCTTTCATGTTTTAACTGCGCCGTTGCAAAGCTTACCGGCAAAGCTAATTCAAAGTAAGGCAAATGTAGTTCTCGGCGCGCTTCCAATTTTTGTTACATCACAAAAACTAGGAGCCAAATCATGCAGCAAATAAAAACAGACTCATCCGCACTCATCGTCAAGCGTACAGTTTGGCGTAAATCCAAAGTAGGTGGTGGCGTCACCGAAGCCCATTTAGACCAGGCAACCCCTCCCCCAAAACTGTCGCGCATTGCGCAATATACACGCGGCGTAGTACTAGGTATTGTTGGTTTTAGTGCCTTTGCCGTCAGCACGCTCTATGCCCCGCAGGCTCTCGCTCAGGTGAGTGGAGAAGCGGTAATGCGCTACCGCGTGTATAGCCCAACGGGTAAGCGTCACTTTTACTCCACTGATAAAAATGAAGTGGGTCTACTGCCGCAGAGTGGTTGGCAAATCGAAGGGCCAATTTATAAACTGCTAAAGGGTACGGGCTCAATAGATGGTGTGCCTGCAGTGCCTTTGTATCGCCTCTATAGCCCCATATTGTTCAAACATTTTTGGACGACAGATCCAGCCGAAAGTGCGGGGTTAACAGCCGCCGGATGGGTTGCGGAAGGTGCTGACGGCTATGTAAGTCCTAAAAAGACCGCAAATACTGTGCCGTTGCATAGACTTTATTTACCCTCTGTGCGGGAACATTTATGGACGACCGACGAAAATGAAAAAACCGTGCTCACCACCAGAGCGGGTTGGATTTTTGAAGGCACTATCGGCTTCGTGATTCCTTTAAGCGCTGCGGAATTGGCTAATCGTCCGCCAGTTGCAGCGGTTGAAGTTAGTGCCAGCACCGCGTTGGTTACTGGTGCTTCGCTAACACTTACAGCCGCCGTCAGTGACCTTGATAATAACGTAACTAAAGTATCGTTTTATGATGGTTATTCCTTGCTTGGCACAAAAACGAGTGCGCCGTATGTAGTCGAACTGACCAATTCTCGTTTCGGGCAGCGCAACTTTGTTGCGGTGGCTGAAGATAGTTTAGGCGCAGTCAAATCATCTACAGTTTATCCGATTGAGATTCAGCCGATACCGCAAGATATCGTACGGTTGTTAAAGCAATCGTCATTTGGACCAACGCCAGCAACCTTGCAAGAAGCCCAAACTATAGGTGCTGCGGCCTACGTAGATGCGCAGTTGAATATGCCAATTACGCCATATCCTGCTTATGCGTTTATGCCGCAAAATAAGCCCGATAGCTGCATCGATGCCTGTGAGCGGAATAATTATTCGCTGTATAAGCTGCAAAATGATTTTTTTATAAACACGCAGACAGCACCTGATCAGTTGCGGCAACGCGTTGCATTTGCGCTCAGCCAAATTTTTGTGGTATCAGGTAACGAGGAACAAATTGCCTATGCCAATAGAAATTATCAGCAGCTATTGTTTGACTTAAGTTTCTGCAACTTTAACGATATTCTCTATCTAGTTACCTTGCATCCATTGATGGGGCGCTATTTGGATATGGTGAATAACGCCAAAGCCACGTCGCCAACGGGGGTACAGCCCAATGAAAACTACGCGAGAGAATTGTTGCAGTTATTCTCCATCGGTATTTGGGAACTGAACCAAGATGGTACCTATAAGCGTGGTGCCGATGGCAATCCCATTGCTTCTTATGATCAAGCAGATATTTTAAACTTTTCTAAAGTGTTGACTGGTTGGACCTATCCAACTTTGGCAGGTTCAACACCGAGGTTTAATAGCCCAACGAATTATTTGGGTGCAATGGTTCAAATTGAAAACCAACACGATGTAACTGCTAAAACCTTGTTGGGCGACGTAGTGAGCCCCGCTGGACTCGCGGCCCAGCCTGATCTTCGCCGTGCAATTGATAACGTGTTCGCACATCCAAATGTGGGCCCGTTTTTTTCGCGCCAGCTTATCCAGCATTTGGTCACGAGTAACCCATCACCAGCTTATGTAGGTCGTGTCGCAGCGGTGTTTAATAACAATGGTGTAGGAGTGCGCGGTGACATGAAGGCCACAGTACGTGCGATCCTACTTGATGCGGAAGCACGAGGTGATGCGCCAGCAGACCCTAAATTCGGGCGCCTACGTGAGCCAGTACATTTGACGGCTAGTTTTGCGCGAACGATGGGTGCGGCAACGGACGGCATCTATTTGAAGAACGTTTCTGCACAAATGGGTCAGAATCTATTTTATTCGCCTACTGTGTTTAATTACTATCCTGCGGACTATGTTGTGCCGGGTACTAATCTGGAAGGGCCACAGTTTGGCATTTATAACGCCACCACCGCCTTTACCAGAGCTAATTTTTTCTATCAAATGACATTCAATAATGGCTCTAATGCGGATACCGGTGTTGCGGGATCAATTGGCACCAAGATTGATATGACGGCTTTGCGATCCATTGCTGGTGAGCCGTGGCGCTTGGTCGATCGTATTAATAGCCAACTCATGTTTGGATCCATGAACGCGCAAATGCGCAATGCCATTATCGAGGCGGTCAACGCCGTTGCATCTACCGATGTAGCAGGCCGCGCAAATACCGCCTTGTATTTGGCGGGTCAATCAATGCAGTTTCAAGTGGAGCGCTAATCATGTCAAATATCATTGTTCCACGTAGAAATTTCTTAGCCAATGCCACCGCACTTGGCGTAGGCGGTGCGGTGCAGCGCCTGGGATTGGCGGGGCTTTCAGCGGCAGCAGGGTTCGGCAGCAGTACCGCAATTGCGCAAACTGCTAATGATTATAAGGCGCTGGTGTGTGTGTTTCTGTTCGGTGGTAATGACGGTAACGCCATGGTCTTGCCCTACGATCAAGCTGCCTACGATGCCTATGCAGCAGTTCGCACGGTGGCCTCAGGTATCAATGTGGCAAGGCCAGATGCCGCGCAGGCTGTTACCTCCAATGGTGATGGCAAGCAATACTTTTTCCATCCTAATTTGGGTGCGTTCCGCGATTTATTTCGCATTGGCAAGCTTGCAGTGCAATCTAATGTGGGTACGCTAATGGAACCGCTCACGCGTGCCCAGTACGTGGCGCGTAGCAAGATGCGGCCAGAAAATTTATTCTCCCATTCGGATCAAACAGCGCAGTGGCAATCAAGCACGTCCCGTGGTGATATCCTTTCCGGCTGGGGTGGGCGCATTGCGGATCGCCTAACCAGTGCGAATGGCGATAGCGCGGTACCGTTGTCGCTATCGTTTAGCGGCTCGCAAATGTTTGGCAATGGCATCACCACATCGCTTTTAGCGCTACCAACCAACGGTAATTTTGGTATTGCTGGTGCCCCCGCTGCAACAGGAACACCAAGTGCCGCCCAGTTAGCGCGAATGTCCGCTATTAGCAAAATAAATGGCTTTGCCAACGATGCCGGAATGGCAGGTGCTGGCGCTACGATCTTTAAGCGGGCTCTTGATGCATCAGCGCTGATTGCACCTATTACGAGTTCAACTACATCAGCCGTAAGAACTTCATTTACCGGCATCAACAGTGGTATCGCTAACCAACTTTATGCGGTAGCGCGAATGATTGAGGCGCGGCAAACGCTGGGGCATAAACGCGATATTTTCTTTGTTTCTCAGGGTGGCTATGACACCCATTCTGGTCAGCCCGGTGCGCATGCAAACCTCTATGCTCAGTTGGGCGCGGCCATGCTGGCGTTCTACCAAGCTACATTGCAACTCGGTGTTGCTAATCAAGTCACGTCGGCCACAATGTCTGATTTTGGCCGCACATTTAAGCCCGCATCTGGTGCGGGTACTGACCATGCGTGGGGCAATCACCAAGTGGTAATGGGAGGTGCGGTGCAGGGCGGAAAAGTGTACGGTAACTTCCCGGTACATGCGCTCGGTGGTGTGGACGATGCCGGTAATGAAGGCCGCTGGATTCCGACGACATCGGTAGATCAATTCGGGGCCACTTTATCGACATGGTTTGGCGCAAGTAATTCAGATTTGGATTATATATTCCCTAACTTGAATCGATTCGCGTCGCGCAACGTAGGTTTTATGGGGTAGTTTGGTTGATTGGGGTAGTACGTAGCACTTGGCTGGTGACAATTGGAGAGGTTGTCGCCAGTTTTTTTCGTCTTTTAGCATGCAGAGGGCGCTGTTGCATTCTTTAGGTGCTTGACATATTATAACTATTGTTATAACTTTATGATTGCTCGATTCAACCTAAAGGAACTGCGATGTCAGCGTTAAAACTCACCCAAATTGGTAATTCCGTTGGCGTTATTTTGCCTAAAGAAGTATTGGCTCGGCTAAAGTTAGAAAAGGGGGACACGCTTTTCTTGAGTGAGAACCCGAATGGATTTACCTTATCGCAAAATGATCCTGCCTTTGAGTCGCAAATAGACATTGCGCGTAAGATTATGAAAGAGCGTCGTGCGGTACTGCACGAATTGGCAAAGTGAGCGCACTCTTTAGCGCTTCTGCGCGTAGCAGAATATGAAGAGCTGGGTTTGGGTAGATACTGACGCCATTATTGCTATACACAATGAGCAATTGGCGGAACATGGCGGCGGTGAAGGTATGCGGGATGCGGGTCTGCTTGAATCAGCATTAAATCGCCCGTTGAATTTGGCAGCTTATGGCGAGCCAGATATCGCGGCATTAGCGGCTTCATATGCGGTAGGATTGGCAAAAAATCAGAGGCTATCCCGAATTTTGTGTTTTTAGTTTTTGCTAGGCGGGGTTAAACTGCTTTTCAAAGTGGATCATCAACTGACTTATTGCTTGTTTCCAGTT
>JANMDR010000012.1:0-9106 GCA_031376425.1 Betaproteobacteria bacterium | reverse complement strand
TTCCCGTGGGCGCGAGCGTTGCCAAGCCGAGCGTGGCCCAGGAACTGGCGGCGCAGGTGATTGGCGACAACAGTTTCGCGCTGCCGGGCGATCCATCCGGAGTCGAGCGGGAATGCATCGGCCAACTACCGTTCGGCTTGTGCGTTGCGACCAGAAAGTCGATGCCGTTTGCACCGGCGGGCACCACCGATATTTTAGTGTCTTATACCTACCGGATTGCGTTCCAAGATTCGGGGCAGAACTTTGGCTTGGCGTCGGCTATTTCTACCGTTATTTTTGCGATGGTAGCCGCGCTTTCATTGGCGAATATGAAACTCGCCAAAATGACTAACGATAAGAAATAAAGGATACCCATCATGGCAATCGTTACTGGAACGGGGCAACGCTGGCGCTTACTGGCAGCACATGCCTTTTTATGGGCGCTGATCGCGATCACCATTTTTCCGCTGCTGGCAGTGGTATCCATTTCACTGCGTCCGGGCAACTTTGCAACGGGCACGATTATTCCCACAGAAATCAGTTTAGAACACTGGAAACTAGCCCTCGGATTTTCCTATACAGGGGCAGACGGCACGGTCGTGAACCCGCCCTTTCCGGTAATGCGCTGGCTTTGGAATTCCATCAAAATTGCGACGATTTCGAGCGTGCTGATTGTGGCGTTTTCAACCACGGCAGCCTATGCGTTTGCACGTTTAAAATTCCGCTTTAAATCGGGCATTTTAAATTCAATGTTGTTACTGCAAATGTTTCCGGCGGTATTGGCGCTTGTTGCGATTTATTCTATTTTTGAAACCATTGGCACCTATGCACCGTGGTTAGGTATTGAAACCCATGCGGGTGTGGTGCTGGCCTACGTGGGCGGCGTGGCGATGCATATCTGGACCATTCGCGGCTATTTTGAAACCATTCCAGCGGAAATTGAGGAGTGCGCCAAGGTGGACGGTGCCACACATTGGCAGGCGTTTCGCTATGTGCTGCTGCCAATGGCCGTGCCTATTTTAATGGTGGTATTTGTGCTGGCCTTTATCGGCACCATTGTCGAATATCCCGTAGCCAGCGTACTGTTGCGCGAAGAAGCTAATTTAACCTTGGCGGTAGGCTCTAAATATTATTTGAGCGAGCAAAAGTTTTTATGGGGTGATTTTGCCGCCGCCGCCGTATTAGCTGGCCTACCAATTACCGCCGTATTTTTATTAGCGCAGCGCTGGATTGTTTCCGGGTTGACTGCGGGTGGTGTTAAAGGGTAGAAGTAGCGTAAAAACTATTGAGCCGTCATCCCAGCGGCGGCTGGGATCCAGTCCACCGTTCTTCTGACTAGCTTTTCGGGAATGCACTATATGAAACCATCTGCTTGCGGACTGATTGTAGCCGGCCTCCTAACCATTAGCGGCTGCACTACCCCAATCTACATGCTAGCCCCTTCATCCGCTCCTGCCGCTCCTAACGCTCCTGCCGCCCCTAACGCTCCCACAACCGCGTGCAAACCCAACCCCATAGGCACGCGCTCGCTGTACCTGCGCGGTGGCTTCAACACGTGGACGGCGCACGAATCTAAGCGCTTTGCTTACGGCTGCAACGCCTATGAATTAGTCGCCAAAATAAACGGCGAGCACAGCTTCAAAATTGGCGATGAAGAATGGTCGCCGGACGCTGATTTAGGTGTAGCGCAAGCGCACACCGCAGCGAGCAACTCACCACTAAATACGCCCATTTCGCTCATACCCAAGGGCAAAGAGCTTCACGCCAAATTTGACGGCACTTATCGCTTCAAACTCAATATGACCGACACTAAAACACCCAACTCCTTAACCATCGAACCCTGCATCACTCCCCCGCTGGGTGCGGCCACGCTCTACCTGCGCGGTGGCATCAATAATTGGACGGCCTTGGAAGACTACGCATTTCAATTTAGTTGCGATGCCTATTATCTAAACGTAAAAATAGACGGCGCACAAGACTTTAAAATTGCCGATGCCAATTGGACCAACAACGTCAGTTTTGGCAATGCACCCAATGATGTCGCCGCACTTCAGGCCGATAAAGTAGCGCCTCTCGCCCGCTTAAGCGATGTTGGCCGCACCAATAATTTGAGTTTCAATTTCACCGGCGAGCACACCCTGCGCTTGGCCTTCGCTGGCGGCCAACCACGCTTAACCATCGGTGCCAAAACCTTCGCTGACCCAACTGCCGTATTAGTGGACGACCCTATTGCCTTAAGCGTGCGCCATGACTCGCGCAAACTCAGCGATAAGGCACCCTTTGGTGCCGTGCCTGCCGCCACAAAGGTGCAGTTCGGTTTAACTGCCAATACGGGGGTGTCTGCTATCAATTTGGTGATTGAAAAACGCCGCCTTGAAGGTAACCAAGATATTTTGGAATACACCGAAGTTGCCCGCTTACCCATGCAAAAAACCAGTGCGGAAAAATTCGAGCGCTGGGAGGCAAACCACACTTTCACCGATGTGAGCGTGTATGGATACTATTTTGAGGTGGTAGTTGGCAATAAAACTTTTATCTATCAAAACAACCGTGAAGCCATATACTGGACGCGCGAAAAAGGCAGCAACGGTATTGGCCGCATTGAAGATAAACCCGACGATTCAGCCAACAGCGCCCGCACCATTCGGCGCTTCCGCCATACGGTGTTTGCAGCCGACTATGTCGTGCCGGCATGGGCTAAAGATGTCGTGTATTACTATATTTTTCCGGATCGCTTTCGCAATGGCAATCCTGCGAATGACCAAAAAGTGGGGCTAACAACCTATCATGACAAGCAAGTTGAAATCCATAAAAACTGGCTCGACAAACCCTACAAGCCCGGCACAGGTGATGGCTCCGACGAACACTACAATAATGATTTTTTTGGTGGTGACTTAGCGGGTATCATTGAAAAGCTCGACTACATTGCCGATCTTGGTGCCAATACTATTTATATGACGCCGGTGTTCCGAGCATCAAGCAATCACAAATACGATACCGCCGACTATAAGAATATTGACCCGCACTTTGGCACCAATGATGACTTCATCAAGCTCACCAAAGAAGCTGCCAAACGGGGTATTCGGGTAATTCCTGATACGTCTTTAAACCACACGGGATCAGATTCTATTTACTTTGACCGCTTCAATAAGTATCAAACTAATGGTGCTAGCTTAGGTGCCTTTGCTGGGGCAAAAATTCAGCCAGACTCCCCCTACGCCAGCTGGTATACCTTCGATAAAACCCAAATCGAGCCTGACAAACAGTACAAAGGCTGGGTGGATGTACTCGACCTGCCGGAGTTAAATAAAAACGCCCCCGCATGGCGTAATTTTGCTTACAACGATGCTGATTCTGTCACCAAACTCTGGCTTGACCGTGGTGCCGCCGGATGGCGCATGGACGTGGCCCCGTGGGTGCCGGACAGCTTCTGGCGCGAATGGCGCACCGCAGTGCGCAAGCACAAGCCCGACGCGCTTACCATTGCCGAAACATGGTTTGATGCATCCAAGTATTTTTTAGGTGATAGCTTTGACTCCACCATGAACTACATCTTCCGCAATGCCGTGCAAGACTATGCAAAAGGCGGCAAAGCACAACTGCACTACAGCAATATTGAATACATTCGCGAAGTGTATCCGCAGCAATCTTTCTACGCTCTGATGAACTTATTATCATCCCACGATGCCGCGCGAAGCCTGCATGTATTCGGTGCTACTGATGACAAAGATGAAGCAGCATTGGTACTCGCCAAAAGGCGCCTGCGCCTAGCCGCTTTTTTTCAAATGACCTTCCCCGGCGCACCCACTATTTACTACGGCGACGAAGTAGGTGTAGGCGGCGGTGACGACCCCTATAACCGTGCCACCTATCCGTGGGCAGACCTAGGCGGCAAGCCCGACACCGCGCTACTAGCCGACTACAAAACCCTAATTAAAATGCGCAAAGACCATGCAATTTTGCGCCACGGCAGCTTGGATGCGCCGATTTATATGGATGACAATGTGATTGGCTTAGTGCGTAAATTTGAAGGCCGCGTGGCGTTAACGTTTACCAATAATGCGGAGGTAGCAAAGCAGATTACGGTGAAGTTACCGGCGGATGTGAAGGCATCACGCTTTAAAGATGCGTTAAGTGGGGAAGTGATGAGTGTGGATGATCGCATACTGACGTTGACATTGCCAGCGTTGTTTGGGCGGGTGTTGATTGGTGAATAGTGTAGTTAATGCCGGAACAAGCAAGGCGAGGTGTGCATACGTTAAACTCGCGCCACTTTGTAAGCTTCCTAGAAATTCCACTAGATAAAAATATAACCTTAGAACCTGCGCAATTAGCACCTGAGATCGCAGCAACGTTTAAGAGTGTTTCTCCACTTGTGGCTTGGCTGCGAGAAGCGTTGAGTGGTGAAACCGCAAATATCCGCAATGAAGTGGACGTATCCATACCAAGCGGGGGCTGTGATGCTCATATTGCTAAAACTCACCTTCAATTAGCACTGGTAGAAATTTGCCGTACCGCTCCCCTGCTGAAGAAAAACCGGTAATTTTTTCATCAATAATTATTTGAACTACTTTAGCTGAAATGTAATAAGTAGGGCTATGCCAAAAACTAGCAATTTTGCCATCGGTTGTGCATAGTAGTCTTTCAGCTTGAAAATCAAGTTGATTTAAAAAATTTGCTGGCTGAATGCTAGGTGCCAATGATTTGTATTGATCCCACGTATCAGCTAGATTACATACGCTACATAACTTAAGCTCTTTAGAGTGAATTGAGGTTTGAACTGGTGCGGTTTCACCAGTGATACTCAATTGGAAGTATTGGGATGCTTCCAAAACTCGCTCATCGCTATATTCAAACTGCATTTCAGTTTCTGACCAAGATAGATCGCCATTTAGAATCGGCGTTAGTTTGATTCCACTTATATTATTTGCGATTAAGACATCTCTAAATCTTCGACTAATCGCATACTTAATTTGAAACTGCATTTCGCGAACCAGCAAACTTAGGTTAAAAACATCATCCTTCGGAAATCGGTTTTTTTTCGGTGTAACTAGTTTCCTTAGTTGGCGTTTACCATCGCCACAAACAACAGTATTTTCCGTGCCCTCCGTTGGCATAGGCCGGTCGCACTCTAGCTGTTTTTCAAATAAATTACCCACATCTTTAAAAAGTGGTGAGTAAGCGCGAACACTGGAGCCATAATAAAATCGAAAATTGCTAACTAACTTTAATTCCCATTTACCAATTTTTTGAAATTCATATTGTAAGTTGATCGAATTTGCGTCACATAGAAAAGCACGCTCGTCCACACTATCAGGTATGAAAAGCAATTCAGTACGGATTTTACCCGCGCGGAAAGCTAGGTATTTGGTAACCAGCCATTCTGGCCAGAAAATAAAACTGTCGCCGCCAAGTGTTGGATTGAAAGAGTCCACAGTGCGTTTAAGACTATAAACATGCCAAATTTTCATTTTATTTAGAGTCCTGAAACAAGCATGGCGATATTACAGTTTTCAATCAGAACTCGCCTTCTATTAATACAGGCAAAAATTTTCCATATTTTCCAGGATACGATCTTAGTGCCAAACTACTTTCTGTCATGATCAAGCGCACAACGCGTGCAGAAATATAGTATTTCCAACTGTACCAAAATCTCTCTACCACTCCGTCGCTAGTGACCAAATAATGCTCACCCTGAAAATCAATTGGATTTAAAAAATCTGCAGGCAAAACTTCCCTAGAAACCAACTCTTCACTAGATTCGCTTTTAGCGCTACGGCAAACACTACAGATTTCCAACTCTTTAGAGTGAGTCTTTAGACGAACTGGCGCGGTACGACCCGTAATGATTAACTGAAAATATTCACAATTTTCTAATATACGATCATTTAAAAAACTATATTGCATTTCGGTTTCGGTCCAAGCAATACCTCTTTTAAGAATCGGCACAAATTCAATGCCAGAAATTTTATTTTTAATTAACGTATCTCGAAAATCACGACTAACTACAAATCGAGTTTGAAATTGCATGGCGCGAACAAATAAGCACAAATTAAAAATAGCGTACTTTGGAAATTTCCCATTTTTGGGTTCTATCAGCTTTCGGATTTGCTTTTTTCCGTCACCACAACCATTTGGTCTTTGAAGATTTTCAACAGACAAAGGCCAATCGCATGCCAGTTGATTTTCAAAAACTTCACTCACCTCCATAAAAATTGGTGAATCACCACGTGGATCAGTACCGTGATAAAAGCGAAATTTATCAATATTTTTCGCATCCCATTTTCCGAATCTTTTCATCGAAAAAGGAATCTGGTTATCATTCGTATCAGCCAAAAACGCTTGTTCGTCCGAGCTGCCTGACGTAAAAAACAGTTCAGGATTAGCAGGTCCCGCGCGATACTTTGCATACTTTTCCACTAACCATGGTGGCCAAGGATGACATCTATCACCACTCGGATTTCGAGGATCTAACTTATCAAAATATTTTAGGTCACATACATGCCAAATATTCACTATTTAAAGTCCTGGAACAAAATGCGCCAAATCGGCAGTAGACAAGTTTGCGCCATTCAATTGTACGGCACGCGCGTAAATTTGAGCCTCTACAAAAACAATAAAGCTCCTTATGGAATTGCTACGCCAATAGTATAAACACGCGCTTTAAGTCTGCGCGTAGGGCGTACCTGTATTCCCGTAGACAATGCATCACTTATACTTATCACTAAAAAAGGTAGGTTCTTTTTCAAAGCCTAACAGAACTCCTCGTTTCACTTGTTCGCGAAACTGCCAAACCGGATCAAATCCACCACGGTGAATATAACTAACGTAAGTCTCGTATGAATCTACCGAGTTAAACCACGGCACAGCAACAGTATCGACGAGCTTGAGAACTTCATTAAATGATGCGTCAATCTCCGGCTTCGTCGCAACATCAAATAAATATCCGTTTGCTAACTGCTCTGGAAATCTACTGGATAAAGTTCCGCCGATAAATCTAGTCCATAGCGGGAAAGTTTCAAATTCGCCATTTTCATATGCCCATGGGGTAAATATAGTTATGTGAATGCGCCATGATCCACGGCTCGAAAGAATTTCCGACCAAAAAACATCAAAAAACTGTCCTCGTTTACGCCAATAATATAGTTGCTTTTCGACGGCAAATCCGCGTCTACGCATTTGATTATGAAACCCCTCTTTGGCATACTTATCTAGCTCAGTTAGTGTTGTCATACAATAAAACTCCTTATGGAATTGCTACGCCAATAGTATAAACACGCGCTTTAAATCTACGCGTATATTGGGCACGTTTTGAACGGCTAAAGCCGTCAGTCCCAAACCCTTGCTGCACATTTGCTCCTGTTTTTAAATCTAGTAGTACAAATGGTTTACCGTCATACTTCACCACAATATCAATGCGTAAAGAGCCTTTAGCACCATACTTAGTTGGTTGCTTATTGTTATCCATCGAAACCTCAGCTTCAAGTTCTACTTTACGCGTGATGGAACCACGCGCCAGCCACGCATTCAGCGCCTTAACTTCTGCCTGTAGTAGCGTATGCGCAGCCGTGCCCTTTTTCTGTTTATTCGCAGTTTTATAGTTTTTGTCATTCACTATATTATCAACAGCGCCCAAACAAGCATCTAATACTAAATCGCCGATAAGACCAAACTCGCCTCGCTTGGGGTCACCAACTAAAAATTTACGAATATATAAATTCACCGACGGTTGCGCCAGCGAACCAAGCGTGCCATTCGTATTAGCCACCGCGCCTTGTTCACTAAGATTAGTTTCACCACTTGGATCGGTTTTATTTATAGGGTCGTTTGCCGCATAGCTATAGCGATTCAATGATGACGGTTCATCTAGGTCACCTTCATACGAATCGGCACTAATAAATCTAGCCATCCCAGGGTTGTAATACCGCGCCCGTAAATAAATCAGCCCATTATCCGCATCTTGATGTTCCCCTGTGAATAGGTAGTTAGTGGGGTGGGTGCCGGTTTTGTAGATTACTTGGCCGTAGTCGGTGTAGCGCCATGTGCTTACGATTGCGCCGCTACTGTCTGTAACCATTCTAGTGCTTCCTAGATGGTCAGTATGGTAGGTATAGCTTTGCAGGTTAAAACCAGTATTGTTGCCGCCATTCTGGCTATGCGCCATATTGCGTTCTTCGCCGATGCGTTCACCGTAGGGGGATAGCACATAGGCGACGATTAGGGTGCCGTTGCCGTCGCGTTCTTCCGTTACTTGAGCATAGTCTACGGTTTTGTCGATTGTGTAGTGGGTGATGTCATGCGGCGCGGCAGCTTGCGGGGCGGCGATGATGGCGATGGTGCCCACACTTGTTTTAGCGCGGCTAATGCGGTGGCCGTCAGCATCATAGGTATAGCTGATGCGTGCGGTTGTGCCGGTGTAGCTGCCTGCTGCTGTTGGGGGGGTGAAGGTGCGGGTGTCAGTGAGGCGGTTTAGGGTATCGAAGCGGTGTTGCTGATTATTGCCTTTGTGGATGAGGTTGCCAGCAAGGTCGTAGCGATAGGTTTCGATGTTGCCGTTGATGGTGGCTTCGCCTACGCGGTCTAGCTTGTCGTATTGGGTATTGATGGGGCCTAAGGTGCCGTTAGTGTTGGTGTAGACGCCATTGGCATTGACGATGCCGGTGTTGAGGTTGCCTACCTCATCGTAGTTGTAAATGGCGCTGGTGTTGATGCTGCTGGCACCAATTTCTAGGCTTTGTTTTAAGCGATTAAGGTTGTCGTATTCATAGCTGACGTTGCTATTAGCGTAGGAAGACTCACTTGGCGCGAGCGTCGGGTAGCTTATTTGTTGTTTAGCCTTCTGCCCATTAGGATTGATGGTGCCGTAGTCAATGGTTTGGATGACTACGTTGTCGCTTAGGCGTCTTACTTGGATTTTTGTTAAGCGGTCAAGGGCATCATAGGTATAGCTGGTTTGTAGGCCGTTGGGGTGGGTGACTATGCTACGGTTGTTGCTGTTTGGGTGGTATCGGTAAGTGGTAGTGTTGCCGTTCGAGTCGGTTACGATTTGTAGGCGATTGAGCGCATCGTAGGCGTAGTTGGTGGAGCGGGGGGCGCTGTTGTGTGCGTCGGCGACAATGTTCCAGTC
>JANMDR010000334.1:0-8798 GCA_031376425.1 Betaproteobacteria bacterium | reverse complement strand
GTGAATAATAAAGTGTCCGTGAAATGGGGGCAACTCCACAGTGGCTACCGCCACTATGCCGTAAACACCAAAGGTAGAACCGTAACACCTCTGCTCTACAGCAACGGCCCATTCAAACGCGATACGGTATTGACTAAATTTTTAGCGCTGTCGGACGACATGCCGGAAGCCGTGGTGGAATTCATTGCGGAAAAATTGCGGGCGTTTGATGGCTTGGTTTATACCTGACATTAATTCATAGCGCTGCGTTAGCGTTAATGCAATTTTTCATCCAATAACAAGCCTTCTGGTACTGGAATCGCGGCGATACCTTCGTCAGCAAGCGCTTCAGCTTCTTTGAGCGTTACCGTGCCACGGATGCCGCGTTCTTCTTCCTCGCCATTGTTGATAGCTCTGGCTACCGCAGCAAATTTACGACCCACATCTTCGGTGTTGCTTAATATACGGTGGCGCAGCGCTCTGACGGCCGTTTCGATCAGCGCTTGTTGGGCTGGTGCACTATCTCTCTCGCCTTCCTTCTCAACGTCAAAACTCTGTAGTGGACGCGCTTGGGCTCGGTCGGGCGGTATAACTGTTGCGCTGTTCTCGGCCACCTTGGCGTTCGTACTCTCCGCAGTCTGTGTAGCTGCGGAAGCCGCTTCACTATCTTGCGTAGCTTTTGCATGAGCGTTTAAATTAAGCCGTGGTGCCGTCAATAACTTTTCAATTTCCACACTTTCACATACGGGGCAACGCACTTGCGCCTGCGCCCGTTGCGCTACATACGCATCACTTGATCGAAACCAGCCTTCAAAACGATGCCCTGATTTGCAGGCTAAATTAAACACAATCATGGGGCAATGTATCCGATCTTTAGTTCTTCATCGGCTACACCCGCTGCACATATTTCAGCAAACTCAACGACGGCATCGCTGCTATTACCCAAAATGTTGCTGATAGCAGAAGCAGGAAGCAATTGAATTTGGGCTTTGTATAGCAAAATGGTTTTACACGCAGCAGCAAACGCTACAAACACGCCGCCCCCTGCGCGGTTGAGCACAATACAGGGCAGCCCGCCGGGTTGTTGAGCGATACGGCTGTGTGCGAGTAAGTGCAAGGCATGCGCCACATGGTGAAGATAGGCTGAGAGAATCGGCTTTTCATCGGCAATTTGGGTGCTGTGGGATTCGCAATCAAGTATCACGATGCAGGGCTTACCGGATAGGTCTTGCGCTAACGCAAAGGCGCGTTGCGCAAAGACCCACGCACTGGCGACACCTAGGCTACCCAAGGTGCGCAAGCCCGGCGCCGCGATGCCAATCACGTCATGTGCATGGCCGTTGTAATTAGCGGTGCCGAAAACCAATTCGTTTTGGAATTGCAACTGGTAGCCATCGGGAAATAATTTATCGCAATCAGGCCGCTTAAACGGTTCGGCTATGGCAGGTGCTACATTTAATTTTCCTGCCCGAGTATTGAGTTCGTTCACGCGGCGCATCTGCGAATTTGGTTCAGCAGCAATTTCTGCAAATGCGCTTTCAAGCGTCTGCGCCAGACCCTTAGCATCAATAGTAGCGGCAAGCACGCGATTACGTGGCGATTGCGCCGCCCGCGCCGCGCCGCTAATTGCGGCTTGGGCTATGGCTTGAAACGTCGCATCAAACACATCTGCACCTGATGCTTGCGCCAAAATAGTCGGGCCAGACATGGCAAGTTTAGTATGTGCGCCATAGAGGCAAATTTGCCCAGCTTGCGCCAGCATGGATGCGCCGCCATAACAATTTGTACCAAGAACCACCACTATCGGTATCTGCTGCGCACCGAGCTGCAATAGTTGCTTAAACAATTTGCGAAACGCACCCAGTGCCACATGGCCTTCAGACACTTTCGCACCGGCGCTGTCTAAATACAGCACCAGCGCTGCTTTTTCGCGCATACAAATCATAAATAAACTGGCCAGCCGTTGGCATTCCAACACACCCAGCGAGCCGCTGGCAATTTTGTTCTCCACTACCGCGACGTAACAATTTGCCCTAATGTTAGCGCTACCGTCATTACCGCTGTTGTTACTACCGCCACTACTAACACCCCGCACGGTGCCACGGCCAATCGAAAGATTGCCGACGGGCTCACCGATAGGCGTGAAGGCAACGGCATCTTTTAATATTTTAGGTTGCATAAACGGTATAGGTTCTCAAAAATATACTTATAAGATATTTGCGCATTGTGTGCTTACAGCGCTATGAAGGCGCAGCGCTGTTCGATTTGCGCCAGCGAATTAAGCCAATTGAGTAACAGCAATAAAACCCCGCGAGCAGGCCAAAAATGACGGTGGTAAGCGGGCTGCGGGTGAAGTTAACACTAGCAGTTTGCGCGGCATCGCCCGTTAACGTCACCATTTGAAATAAACGAAAACCCAAACGTCCAACAAATAGCACCATAATGAAAATGCCGATACGTGAATCTGGTGTATAAAAAAATTTATCCCCAGTGTGCTCAAACTTAGTGAGCTTCAAGCCCCAAATACCTAGTGCCACACCGGCCACCACGCCTAGTAGTAAACCACTCAAACCAAGCGGCGACCTCAAGTTGGCAAATACCAAAAGTGTCGCAATAATAGGAAAAAACATGGCTACCAACCAATGCCGCGTAAGACTTGACTGCTGCTTACCAATTAAGCGCCGCATACGCGAATAAAGTCGCCACACAATCAATGGTATCAATACTAACAACACTATGGCGGGTGTAGACATTACGTTTTTAAACCTTTCAAGTCAGGTAACACCAATATCTTTTTAGGCAGCGTGCACTTCAAGCTACTTCAAATCAACAAGAAAATGAAAAAGCCCGTAACCACGGGCTTTTAAAGTAGGTATTTTAAAAGGATTGATTCAATAAACTATCCACGAACCAGCTTACCGCCTTCAACCTTAATTTTATCACCCACTTTGTATGCCGTCGCGTCGTTGTAAGTAAATGTGCGCGATGTTCCAGTTTCGAGCTTGACGATAACCTGATATTGATTTTTCTTCTTCATGTTTTTTTCGGTTTGATGCCCCACATAGGCACCCCCTGCTGCACCGGCTACTGTTGCCGCATCCTTACCGCGCCCACTGCCTACCTGATGCCCAAGCACGCCACCCAAAACACCACCCGCTACTAGTCCAACACCCGAACCCTCACCTTTAACAGTGATTGTTTTGATGCCTGTCACTGTGCCGCAGTTATCGCATTTTGCATAAACTGAAGCGCTAAATGCCAGCGCACCCAATGCGGCTGCGGCAAAATTGATCAATAATGTTATGCGCATAAAAAATCCTCTTTTAAAATTGAACTGTAATTGTGCACATAGTTTATGCCCACTCGTTGTTAAAACCAACACAAAAGTGCAAAAAACGCATTAATTACAGGATGGTGCCCGTGCATTGAGTATATCTAATTCCGCAGCGCGGGTGATATACAATTTGGCCTGCTGCATTGAATACGCTGCTGCGCCAAATTGGCGACCTGCACTTAAACAGTGTGCACCACAAATAAAATAATAGAAACCCAAAAATGCAAACTGCGGATCAACCCATTCTTAGAGATATCGTACTCATTGGCGGTGGTCATAGCCACGTGGGGGTACTAAAAAGCTTTGGGATGAAACCCATTCCCGGTGTCCGCCTCACTCTCATCTGTACCGATATGCACACGCCCTATTCGGGCATGTTGCCGGGCTATGTTGCCGGGCATTATGATTATGACGAAGTACATATTGATCTGAGCCGCCTTGCCGTATTTGCTGGTGCCCGTTTGTACCGCGATGAAGTTATTGGCATTGATCGCGCCAACAATAAAGTGCTATGCCGCAATCGCCCTCCGGTGCCTTACGACCAGCTATCCATCAATATCGGCTCCACCCCGCAACTCAGCCAAGTACCGGGTGCTAGTGAATACGCGGTGGCAGTGAAGCCGATTCAGCGTTTTAATGATCGCTGGTTGGCATTGCTGCAACGGGTGCAGCAACACTCAGGAAATTTAACCATTGCTGTCGTAGGTGCGGGTGCTGGGGGCGTGGAATTGCTCTTAGCAATGCAATTTCGGCTACGCAATGAATTACTAAAGTGCCAACGTGATCCCAATACTTTGGCTTTTCATTTATTTACCAGTGGTACCGATATTTTACCCACGCACAATGCTGGCGTACGCAAGCGTTTTGAAAACGTTTTAACAGCACGTGGTGTTAATGTGCATCACAGCGCCGGTGTAACGCAAGTATTTGCTGACCGCCTACAAACCGCAAATGGTGATACTTTTAGCGCCGATGAAATTGTCTGGGTTACCCGTGCAGGTGGTGCGCCGTGGCTAAGTAATACGGGATTAGCGTTAGACGCTGATGGCTTTATCAATGTGACCGATACCTTGCAAACAGTAACGGATGTCAGTATTTTCGCGGCTGGCGATATCGCCAATATGGTGAATTTTAAGTTAGAGAAAGCGGGGGTTTTTGCGGTACGCCAAGGCCCACCGCTTACCGAAAATTTACGTCGTGCCGTTCAGGGTACACAGCTTCAGGATTACCGTCCGCAACGCACTTGGCTTGCCCTAATTAGTACGGGTGATAAATTTGCCGTGGCCTCACGTGGTTGGCTTGGCTTTGCTGGTGCATGGGTGTGGCAATGGAAAGACTGGATTGACCGCCGTTTCATGCAAAAATTTCAAGACCTAGCCTCAATGGATGCCACCGCGCAGCCAGCGCTAAGCACGGCAAATACGGTGAAGCTGAGTCAGGAGGAATCCCTGCAGGCGATATCTGCTATTGCCATGCGGTGCGGTGGCTGCGGCGCAAAAGTGGGTGCCACAGTATTGTCTCGCGCGCTCAGCAATCTGCATCCGGTAGATCGTGATGATGTTGTAATCGGCCTTAAAGACCCTGATGATGCCGCAGTGGTGCGCGTGCCACCGGGCAAAGCGATGGTGCATTCGGTCGATTTTTTTCGATCCTTTATTGATGACCCTTATATTTTTGGAAAAGTTGCCGCCAATCACGCACTTGGAGATATCTGGGCTATGGGGGCGCAAGCGCAATCAGCTACCGCCATTGCCACCGTGCCATCAGGGCTTGAGGCAAAAGTGGAAGACGTATTATTTCAAATGATGACCGGTGCATTAGAAGTGCTCAATGAAGCTAATTGCGCGCTCGTTGGCGGACATACTGGCGAGGGCAAAGAACTTGCGCTGGGCTTTGCGGTAAATGGTTTAATTGATGACGAACCGGGCAAAATCTTGCGCAAAAGTGGCATGAAACCCGGCGATATCCTAATATTAACCAAGCCAATTGGCACTGGCACCCTATTTGCGGCCCATGCCCGCCTAGCAGCAAAAGGCCGCTGGATTGACGCTGCACTGCGCTCGATGGTGGTATCAAATCGCTTAGGAGCCAAATGCCTTTTTGAACACGGTGCCACCGCCTGCACCGACCTGACCGGATTCGGCCTATTAGGCCACTTGATTGAAATGACGCGCCCGTCCGGTGTAGATGCAGAGCTAAATTTGACGGCATTACCACTACTCGATGGCGCGGAGGAATGCGTAGCCGCAGGTATCGTGAGCTCGCTACAAAGCGCCAATGTGCGGTTGCGGCGCGGCTTACGCAATCAAGAAGCAATGGTAAAACACCCCCGCTACCCCTTAATTTTTGACCCACAAACCGCCGGCGGCCTATTAGCCAGCGTACCGCCCGACCGCGCTGAATCCTGCATTACAGCACTACGCGCCTTAGGCTATGAAAACACCGCCGCCGTTGGTCGCATTGTGGAGCAAGGCGATGCCTTAGAACCGATTACGTTGACGGTTTAGAACTCGTATAGAAACGCAGCTACTTAATCCGCTTTTTTACAAACTCTTCTTCTATATTATCGCGGTAAAAGCTACTGACATTGCCGCTTTGCGAAAAGCGCCGCCAGACGTCGGACGATACATTGGCAAATTCGAACGTGCCGCTTGATTGTTGCACGACCAAAACCCGTCGCGCCGAATCATAGCCGATGGCACGCAGGTTAGTAGCATTTACCGTTTTCATTTCCATGGATAGGTGCAACTCGCTTATTCAATGTGACCAACACAGGCAGCATCAATAGCTGCCATGACCTCGGGCGAAAGTTTTTCTAGCGCGTCAAGCGCACCCATATTTTCATGCAATTGCGAAATTCGCGATGCACCGGTAATCACGGTACTGACGTTGGGGTTTTTAAGGCACCATGCAATCGCCAATTGCGCTGGCGTTACGCCACATTCCAAAGCGATGCGGGTTAAAGCTTGTACCGCTGCATTTTTATCGGTGGCTAGCATGCGTTCTTTTAACCACTCAAATTTCTTTAGATTTGCTCGGCTATCAGCTGGTACTCCGGCTAAATATTTACCGGTAAGTTGGCCTGATGCCAGTGGGCTCCACGTTGTCGTACCGGTGCCGTATTGTGCAAAAAGGGGCTTATATTCTTTTTCTAATCTATGGCGATGGAACAAATTATATTGTGGTTGCTCAACCACTGGTTTATGCAAATGATGCTTTTCCGCAATTTGCCATGCGGCCGCAAACTCAATTGCGCTCCATTCGGAGGTGCCCCAATATAGGGCTTTTCCCGATGTAATGATATCGTGCATCGCAAACACGATTTCTTCCATTGATGTATTCACATCGGCACGATGGCAATACACTAAATCAATATGCTCAAGTTTCAAGCGCTTTAGTGAGCCGTCAATAGCCTGCATCAGATATTTACGATTTAAGGTGTTGCGCTCGTTAATGCCATCTCTAAATTTGGCTGATAAGCCCCAGAAAAATTTAGTAGAAACGATATAGGTTAAGCGATCCCATCCGAGCTTTGCCAAGGCTTCACCCATCAAAATTTCGGATTGCCCATCTGCATAAACTTCAGCGTTATCAAAAAAATTAACCCCATAGTCCCGCGCGGCACTCATTAATTCCAGGGCGCGTTTACTGTCCACTTGATTACCGTAGGTTACCCATGAGCCAAACGATAGTGCGGAAACCTGCAAGCCTGTCTGCCCTAGCCTTCTGTATTGCATTTTCATCAATATATCCTATTCGTCTTTTTCATCATCAATATCTTGGAAGGCACCAACAATCACCACTCGCGTTCGCTTGGGACCCGACGCAAATTGCTCTAGCTTCACCAGAACAGGGAATTGCTCAAGCAATGCTTTACGTGCGGCAGCTTCGTCCGTAAATGTCTGCAATTTTCCACTTTCACTTTTTACGTCGCGCCAGGCATCGGGTTTAGCGTCGTCATCTTGAACTTGCAGTTTGTATGTTGTCAATTTAGCACCTAAAATTTTAAGTTTCTGGATAAGCGGGGCGTCTTGCTTGTTTAGCACGCGGTAAATGCATTGCATTTTCTTTCAAGAATACCGTTAATTCAGCGGCACGCAAGGGAAGGCACAAATAAAATCCCTGCCCTTGTTGACAGTAATGATCAAGCAAAAAATCGCGTTGTTGCGGGGTTTCGATACCTTCAGCTACTAATGAGATTCCAACATTTTTTGCCAAGCTAATAATGCCACAGGTAATTGCCGCATCATCCACATCGGTAATAAGATCGCGCACGAAAGATTGATCAATTTTTAATTTCGCAATATGAAAGCGCTTTAAGTAAGATAGATTTGAATAGCCGGTACCGAAGTCATCAATGACCAATCGGAAACCTGCGCTGGTCAACGCGCTTAATACCTGCGCGGTCGAATCTTGATGATCCATCAATACCGATTCAGTAATTTCAAGCTCAAGGGCAGCCGGCGTAAGATCATGCGCAGCTAATGTTTTTTGTAAAAATCCCACTATTTTTTGATTGCTAAATTGTTTTGCCGACACATTTACGGCTACCGAGAACCTTGTAAATAGCGGATCTTCAGACCATATTTGCTGTTGCCTACAAACCTCTTGAATTACCCATTCACCAATAGCTACAATCAACCCAGCTTCCTCAGCAATAGGGATAAACTGGATCGGTGCCACAACACCAAGCTCAGGGCTGGACCATCGAATCAACGCCTCGGCACCGATCACAAGAGAATCTTCAAGCCTTACGATAGGCTGGTACACCAAATGAAATTCCCCGCGTTCTACGGCGCGGCGCAACCCATTTTCTATCGCTAAGCGCTGCTGCGCTTTTTCATTCATCGCCGCACTAAAGAAGCTAAATTGATTACGACCACGCGCTTTGGCATCATACATCGCTAAATCGGCATTGCGAATTAGCGCATCCAAATCTTCTGCATCTTGCGGGCAAAGGCTGATGCCAATTGATGGTGTTACCGTAAGCTCCAGCCCAGCTAAATGATAAGGCGCACCTAAGGTGGTGACGATTTTCTCAGCCAATGTCGCAACGCTAACCACAGCACCGCAGTCAGGCACTAACACCACAAATTCATCGCCCCCGTGGCGCGACGCAGTAGCTTGCGCACCGACTAATTTTAGCAAGCGCTTGGCAGTTTGCTCAAGTAGCGCGTCACCTACATGATGGCCTAATGAGTCGTTGATATTTTTGAAACGGTCTAGGTCAATGAAAAGTAGCGCAATGCCAACTTGCTGGTCCGCCGCATCGCGCACCGCCGAGGCAAAATGGGATTCCAGCATAATCCGATTAGGCAGACCGGTTAAAAAATCATATTCCGCTAATTCCCGTATCCGCGCCTCAAAGCGCTTGCGTTCAGTAATCTCTGTACCAGTACCGCGATATCCGGTAAATACACCTTCTTCATTGAAGGTGGGATCACCCGATACGCTCAGATAGCGGAGTTGGCCTTGCGGTCCAGTC
>JANMDR010000282.1:0-14124 GCA_031376425.1 Betaproteobacteria bacterium | reverse complement strand
AACTGGATTGCCACCATGTGGCGCGGTTCTATGACCTTTGAAACCCCCATGCTGTTTGCGGTGGGCTTTGTGTTTCTCTTCACCCTCGGCGGCTTCTCAGGGCTGGTATTGGCGATTGTGCCGGTCGATATCACCTTGCATAACACCTACTACGTTGTGGCGCATTTCCACTATGTATTGTTCCCCGGCGCTATCTACGCGATTATGGGCGGTACCTATTTCTGGTTGCCAAAATGGACCGGTAAAATGTATAACGAAACACTAGGCAAATGGCATTTCTGGATCACCACCATTGCCTTCAATATTACCTTCTTCCCACAGCATTTCCTCGGTTTAGCAGGTATGCCACGGCGTATTCCTGACTATGCGCTGCAATTTGCTGAATGGAATATGATTTCTTCTGTTGGTGCGTTTATTTTGGGCTTTAGCCAACTGTTATTTGTTTATAACGTGGTAATGACTATTCGTAGCGGCAAAAAAGCAGCGGATATGCCATGGGAAGGTGCGGACTCATTAGAGTGGACGCATTTACCGACACCAGCCCCATATCACACCTTTGAAACGCCACCAGTCATCAAGCCTTTGGCGCATCAGCATTAGATCGTTTTGTTGGTAGCTCTGTGCAGTCAATGCGTAGAGCCATCGAATAGTGCTTAACTAAGTCTCGTCGCAAATAGTTTTAACCGGATAAAATTGTGGAATCAAATAAGGTGCCGCAGGAAAAACCCAGCGGAAATGTGCCAGCGCCAGTTCAAGGTAAAGGCAAATATATTACCTTAGCTATTTTATTAGCTTGGGTTGCTGGCGTACTGATTTTTACGATGTTGAAATTTAAAGGATTTAATCGGTAATGGTTTCGGTAAATACCACGGCTGGGCATGCAGTGAGCCAAGCACCGCAACCTTCCTTGCCGTATAACGAAGTAGCCGATACGCCGCAGCAGCTTAAGCAGCTCAATACCACAATGCTCTATAAGCTGCTGTTGATCGTGCCATTAATGCTGATTTTTTGTGCGTCTATGGTGCCGTTGTATCGGCAAATTTGTGCAGCTTTGGGTTTAACCGCGACACGCGCGATTGTGCAAAATAGCCAGATTGATACCACGCGTTTAGTCCCCGTACAGTTTGTATCCACGTTAAATCAAAACTTTGCATGGCGGTTTGAGGCGGTAGATAAAAAAGTAGAAGTGCATCCCGGTGCGCAAACAACGGTGATGTATCGGGTGAGCAACCCCACTAACAAAGTAATGGTCGGTCGCGCAGTACCTAGTTTTAGTCCGCAGGAAGCAGGGGCGCATTTTAGTAAAATTGAGTGCTTTTGTTTTAGCAATCAAACCATGCAACCGGGTGAAACGCGAGATATGCCAGTCACGTTTTTTGTAAGCCCAGATTTACCAAAAGATATCCCAATGATTGCGCTTTCATATACGTTTTTTGATGTGACCGCAGATGTCGCCAAGAAAAGCTAGTTGGTACTGATATGTTAGATGCATTCAAAGCCGTATTTTGGAGTTTCTTTGGCGTACGTAAGCAAGCTGATTATGATTCAGACGAAAAAAAGCTTAAGCTCCCCCACGTGATTTTTGCTGGCATCGTTTCAGTTTTCGCAATAATTTTTGGTTTGTTTTTTCTGGTAAAAATGATCGTGAAGTAGCGGATGAATGGCTGAAAGAATAACGCCGATTGATTTGAATTCCGTAGTTTGCAATTGCACGATTAAAGAGTTGCAGGGTTGTAGTAGTAGTTTTTAAAATTTGAGTTTCATCCTATTTAGGTTTAAAGGAGTGTTTTCGTGGCTAATGCACACACAGATGGTTACTATTTTGCCCCGCCATCAAAATGGCCGGTGGTTGGTTCGCTGGCGTTATTGTTTATGGGGTCGGGCGCAGTTTTCTCCGTAAACTTTATTCAGCCGATAGGCTATTCCCTGTTGGCAATCGGCTTCGCCATTTTGCTTTATATGTTATTTGGGTGGTTTGGCACCGTAATTCATGAAAGTGAATCGGGTCTGTACAACAAGCAAGTAGACAGTTCATTCCGTTGGAGTATGGGATGGTTTATTTTCTCTGAAGTGATGTTCTTTGCTGCCTTTTTCGGCGCGCTGTACTATGCGCGCGTCTATTCGGTGCCATGGTTAGGTGATGTTGATAATGCGCTACTCTGGTCCGGTTACGATGCGCAATGGCCCAGTAATGGCCCCTATTTAAGCGGCAATTCTGAATATAATTTTGGCACCATGAGCGCAATGGGCATCCCAGCGCTGAATACATTTTTGCTGTTAGCTTCTGGTGTTACCGTTACGTGGGCGCACCATGCGCTACGTGCAGGGCAACGTAACCAACTAATCATCGGCTTGGCATTGACTGTTGCACTGGGCTTCACTTTCTTGGGCTTCCAAGTCTACGAATACATGCATGCTTATAGTGATTTAAACTTGAAGTTGACGTCTGGTGTGTTCGGTTCCACGTTCTTTATGCTCACCGGATTTCACGGCTTCCACGTTACCTTGGGTGCCATTATGCTCACGGTTATTTTATTCCGCTGCATGAAAGGCCATTTCAAACCAGATCAGCATTTTGGTTTTGAAGCTGTTGCATGGTATTGGCACTTTGTTGACGTGGTGTGGCTTGGGTTATTTCTCGCTGTTTACGTGTTTGTATAGCCGTAAACTAAGCGCTGCAATTCAGTGACGCAATAA
Source organism: Betaproteobacteria bacterium (assembly GCA_031376425.1). GTDB lineage: Bacteria > Pseudomonadota > Gammaproteobacteria > Burkholderiales > Usitatibacteraceae > JANMDR01. The sequence goes on along the minus strand of JANMDR010000282.1, from coordinate 11,427 downwards.
AAAGGCCGCAGTTGCATGCGGCCTTTTTTACGGTTTAATCAAGACTTAACTGCTGCGTAAAAGTTAGGCAGAGATGCCTGAAAATAGAGCGTTTCCAGTCATGAGTCGGGCGGATGTTTTTTATTTGATATAACCTAAAAAATGCGCGCCCATCACGATTAAAAAAATCGTGATCGAAAGTGCGATGCGAATTTTTAATGCTTTGAGTGTGCGTCCCGCATTGCTGTCTTTATCTTTGTACATAAAGAATAAGCCGCTAAACAAACTAATTACGACCATCACCAACAATACTGCAATTAGAATTTTCATATTAACCTCTGGAATCAAGAGTGGTAGTTTAAGGCAAACATACACGTTTTACATTATCGGGCATCATGAATTTCTTGCAACACGGTAGCCTTTCTTTTAAGTGGTATTTCGTGCTTTCACGCATCAGCCAATTGTCTTTTAAACCAACCATCATTCCCACGCTAGCCGCAGTGATGATGATTGCGCTCACCCTATACCTATCGAATTGGCAATCTGGGCGTGCCGCCCAAAAAACCGCATTACAAATTAGTTTTGATGCGCGGGTAAGTTTGGCAGCAGTTGATTTAAACGCAGTCGTGCTGAAGCTAAACAGCGAAGTGGAGCTAGACAATTTGCGATTTCGCACCGGAATCGTGCGTGGGGAATGGCTTGAAAATGCGCAGTTTGTAATTGATAACAAACAGCAAAACGCGGTGCCTGGATATCACGTGATTACCCCGTTGCGCCTGACTGGCCTTAGTATTGATGCGCCCATATCAGTACAAGGTGCGCAAGTTACGCAGCCATTAGCGGTGGCACCAAGCACTGTAATCCTAGTAAATCGTGGTTGGGTACCAAGAACGCGTGATTACCCTAAGCTGCCACCTATTGCTGCACCAACATTGGCGCTGGAACATACCGGCGTGCTGGTACTGCCAACTAAAAAGTATTTAGAGCTAGGCGCTGGCAGCTCAAAAACGCAGACGCTAGCAGAAAAAGCCAGCGCCACTACCCCAAATCAGGTGTGGCAAAACTTAGATGTAGAGAGAATTGCAGCCGCCACCGGCTTAAAGGTATTTCCCTTGGTCATGTTACTCAATAGTAATATTGCTGCTATAACACCTGCGCCGCAAGCAACATCAAGCGCTGTGTCTACCGGCGCAATAGTGCCTATCGAACAAACCGAAACACCGGATGCAGGGGTCGATAAACATCGTGGTTATGCGTTTCAATGGCTAGCGCTCGCTATCGCTATTTTCATAGTCTGGCTTGCAGTTAATATCAAATTCACTCGTACTTAACGTAGTATCAAACTCAATCTCGAATTTAATCAAAGGCATTCGCACCATGAATCATAGGGTCAAACTTTTAGCTATTTGTGCTGTATTTATTATTCCATTAGTCGCGGCAGCCATCGCATTTTTTCTGCTGCCACCAGCTAAATCAATGAATTATGGTGAGCTGGTAAAGCCGGTTATAGCGTTACCCGAAGTGCCCGTGCCGCTTGCTTTCCCGGGCGATAATGGCGATGGCAAGCAAGTTAATATTGACCGTGGTTTGCGTGGCAAGTGGCTTATGGTGATGCAGGATACTTCCGCTTGTGCTGAACGTTGCCAAAAAAAGCTCTATGCCATGCGCCAAGCGCGCACCATTATTGGCCGTGAACAAGACCGTACTATGCGCGTGGTGTTGCTTACCGATGATGGTCAACCCAGCGCTGAACTACAAGCTGCGTATAAAGGAACAATTTGGGTAAAAGCTAAAAACCACGCGTGGATAGCAGCTTTAGCGAAACTTAATGCCGATAACTTACAGAAAAGCACCGATGAGATATATGGTGTCGATACCTTAGGCAATCTTTTTATTCGCTATCAATATGATGCGGATATTAAGCGTATTGTAGGTGACTTTAATCGGGTAATGAAGACCTCACAGATAGGCTAAAATAGGGCACCTCCAGCATATCCGTAACAGGGTTTTACCAACACAGATTCAATGAAAGCATTGGCATAATGAGCGCAAGCGAACACAGCATTATTGGATTTATTACGTTAGGCATTATTGTTGGCCTATTTTTATGGGTGGGTCGTAGTCAGGCACGGTATCGCCAATTATTGTGGGGGCTTACTGCGGCTACATTTGTGCTTGTGGTGCTTGGTGCCTATGTGCGTCTAGCGGATGCGGGTTTGGGCTGTCCAGATTGGCCGGGCTGCTATGGCAATTTAACGCCAGCGCACTCAAAAGACGTGATTATTGCGGCGCACGAAGCCGCACCGCATGGGCCAGTATCCATGCCCAAAGCGTGGAAAGAAATGATTCACCGCTATTTAGCCATGCTTGTTGGTGCAGGCATTGCTGCCGTAATGTTTGCGGCATGGCGCAATCGTCGGGCGTTTAAGCAATCGCCCGCACATGCAACAGCACTCGCCTTTGCTGTTATATGGCAAGCAGCGCTGGGCGCGTGGACTGTCACCATGTTACTAAAACCCGCCATCGTTACCTCGCATCTGCTTGGTGGCATGACCGTATTGGCGTTACTGGCGTGGCTGAGTTTGCGGCAATCGAAAGCATCCGGTGAGCTCGCCATGTATCAAAACCGCCTACCAAATCAGCAAACTAGCGCCGCACCTAGCAATGCGCTTAAGCTTTTTGCCTTCATCGCGCTGGCAACAGTAGTCTGCCAAATAGCCCTTGGCGGGTGGGTAAGCACTAACTATGCAGCGTTGGCCTGTACCGATTTTCCCACTTGTAATGGCATGCTCATGCCTGATAATCTTAACTTTACCGATGCCTTCCATGTGTTGCGGCCCTTGGGCATGACTGCCAAAGGTGAGTTATTGAGCATGGATAGCCTACGTGCAATTCACTGGCTGCACCGTTTTGGTGCATTGCTTGTGACGGTAATATTATTAGTTTTTGCTTGGCAGCTTTGGCGCATAAAGTTTCGTGTAGACAGTATTGCAGTTTTAACCTTACTGGTTTTGCAAGTCATCATTGGCATTGGCAATGTGCTGTGGAGCCTGCCGCTGCCGCTAGCCGCTGCGCATAACGCAGGAGCGGCTGCACTACTGCTGTGCATGCTGTGGGTAACGCGAAGGTTGCATACCGTAGCCTAATCGCCACCTACGAATCTCAGGGCACACTTAGGCGCAATGCCGTAAAATAGCGGAGTCCAATAGCCCTGCACCATCAAACTATGATTGTTGTTTATTTTGAACCCATCCGCTGAAAAACCTGAATTGCCGGTAGCAAGTCCGCCATTTAATCTTGCGCAAACGCTCAAACAATTTATTGGGCTTTGTAAGCTACGGGTTAATTCATTAATCGTCTTCACTGCTGTCATTGGCATGATGCTGGCCTACCATCCCGCAGTGTCGTGGGACTTTGGCTTAATGTTTGCCGCCACGCTCGGTATTGGTTTAATTGCCTGTGCCGCAGCGTCAATTAATTGCTTGGTGGAGCAAGCCCTAGATGCACGTATGGCACGCACCCGTGCACGGCCAACTGTTTCTGGCAATATTCGTACGCCAGAAGTATTAGTGCTGGCTGGCATTGTTGGCGGCGCAGGCTTAGGCATTTTGGGCTATTTTGTTAATACCCTTACGATGTGGCTCACCTTGGCTACCTTCATTGGCTATGCGGTTATCTATACCATCATCCTCAAGCCTTCTACCCCGCAAAATATCGTGATTGGTGGTGCATCAGGCGCCATGCCACCGGTGCTGGGATGGGCTGCTATTACGGGCAATGTAGCGCCCCAAGCCTTACTGCTATTCCTAATTATTTTTGCGTGGACGCCCCCGCATTTTTGGGCATTAGCGTTGTATCGTAAAAATGATTATGCCAACGCTGGCATCCCCATGCTACCGGTCACGCACGGTGCTGAATTCACTAAATTACACCTGCTGCTCTACACCTTCATTCTCACGGCCACCACCCTATTGCCGGTCGCTATTGGTATGAGTAGCATTTTTTATTTGATGTGTGCCTTAGTGCTTGATGCAGTATTTATTTACTACGCCATCAGGCTTTATCGTGGCTACACCGATGCGCTATCGCGCACTACATTCAAATACTCCATTCTCTATTTATCCCTACTATTCGCCGCTTTGCTCATTGACCATTATTGGCCGTGGATGCGTAGTTTTCTTCCGTAAATAATAGTCTGAAGAGGCTTAACTTTAGATAGTCTTCAGGCAGATAAGCAGCATAAATAATGTATTTTCATGATTAAAAAAATCGCACTATATTTAAGTTTTTGCACAGCTGTTTTAGTTGGCTGTGCGCCAACACCACCGGTATTTACCGCTGTTGATATTACCGGTGCAGCGGGTTATGCCACTGATTTTAAGCTTACCGATCACACTGGTAAATCGCGCACGCTTAAAGAATTCCAAGGCAAAGTGGTTGCGCTATTTTTTGGCTTTACCCAATGCCCAGAAATTTGCCCAGGCACCATGCTAGAAATGAAGCAAGTGCGCCAAGCTTTGGGCGCTGATGCCGATAAGCTACAGGTGCTCTTCATCACCTTGGACCCAAAACGAGATACTCAGGCCGTGCTCTCTCAATACGTACCCGCCTTTGATCCCAGCTTCTTAGGTCTGCATGGTACGGAAGCAGAGATAACCAAGGTTGCCAAAGATTTCAAAATATTTTGGCGCGTACAAGAAAGTGCTAATTCCAGCAATTACACGCTCGATCACACCGCAGCGACCCTAATTTTTGATACCCAAAGTCGCTTGCGCCTATTCGCAAATATGGGCACACCCGCAGATAAAATCACCGCAGATATTCAACAACTCCTAAAAGGAAAATAACATGAGCGCCAGCATCACCCGCTTTGCCGTAGGTCGTCGTCTGTCAGAAATGGCTATCCACAACGGCACCATCTATCTTGCCGGCCAAGTAGCCGAAGACACCACAGCCGATATCACCGGCCAAACTCAGCAAGTATTAGGGGCAATCGATAAATTATTAGCCCAAGCTGGCAGCGATAAAACCAAAATTTTATCCACCACCATCTATATTACCGATATGGCAAACTTCCCCGCCATGAACCTTGTGTGGGATGCTTGGGTAGTACAAGGCAACACGCCACCAAGAGCCACCGTACAAGCCAATTTAGCGCGTCCGGACTTCTTGGTTGAGATCCAGATTATTGCAGCGCAGTAGTTTGTTGAATGGCTGATGATGCCCTAAAATAGGGCGTCATCAAGCAGCGCTTGATGTCCAAAGGCAATAGGCGTTTCGACGCAGTTGTATAAAATGCGCAACCGTAAAATTCAGTTGCATTCTATTGAATTCTACTTTTTGCCCGACAGTCTGTCGGTGTAAGTTTTGTGCCCACAACCAATGCTTCACCGTCTCACCGTTAAGCGGTGCTGCTTAAAATTGATTCTGCTTCAAATTGATTTTAAAAACCTCGCTTGCCACGGTACGTCTTTGCCAAAAGGCTCCCGCCGAGTTTGAGTCTATCCGTCTATACTCAGGCATTATTTTTTCAGATCAACCAACGCCTACCCACTTCCGATGATCTCTGGTCAGCTCCTATTTTTGTTTAGCGCACTGGGCGCGATGAACGGGCTTTTTTTGGCGCTCTATTTCTTTAGTCGCCGCCCGAAGCGGCTGGCTAATATGATGTTGGGGGCGCTCTTATTGGCCATTGCGGTGCGCACTGCGAAATCTACGGTTTACTTTTTTCATCGCGACGTAGCAATTGAATTTTTACAATTTGGTCTATCCGCCTGCTTGTTGATTGGCCCATTGACCTATCTTTATGTGCATTATCATATTACCGACTTGCGACAGCGTACCGCAGACCAAGCGTGGCGATGGCACATAGCGCTTTGTGTTTTTATAATCAGTATCGGTTTAATTTTCCCTTACGCACAATATCGCGATGTCTGGCGCTATTCTAGCTATGCCATTCATACATTTTGGTTTTCGTATTTGCTTGCAGCGGGATGGCAAATCTGGCGGTTCCGTACACTTTTGCTCGACAAGGAGGCCGATATTTCACCCCCAACCCTGCTTTTGCTGAGTGTTTACTTGAGTAGCGCCCTGATTTTAGTGGCTTACGTGACGACGCCGCTAACCTCCTACATAGTGGGGGCGTTATCGTTTACTTTTTCAGTGCACATTACGGTTTTAGTATTTATGTGGCGCAAAGAGTCGATAGTACTGACTACAAAACGAGAAAAATATCAAAATAGTCGGTTGACCGAAGACGATGCCATTGCCTTGTTGGCATCTTTGAATCAAGTTATGCAGACACAGCAACTGTATTTAAATCCGAATCTGAGCTTAGCGCAATTAGCTAAAAAGGTTGGGGGATTACAGACAACGGTTTCCCAAGCTTTAAACGATAAGTTGAATAAAAGTTTTAATGTCTACGTAAATGAGTTTCGTATTGAGCACGCGAAAAAACTACTTATTAACGAGTCTCACCTTAATATGGATCTGATTGCAGAACGGAGTGGATTCAATTCTACATCCACCTTTTTTTCTGTCTTCAAGAAAATCGCCGGACAGACCCCCGCTAGCTATCGCACTGCGTTTGCGCAAACGATCACATCGATTTAGCTCCGAAATTATGTATTCGGAGTTCGAAATCACCATTCGAGAGCATCAACCTGCTCATTCAATTTAAATTACTAGCCTGCGATCGAATCATCAACCGTCAAAATGACCAGATGAATCGTCGCTAACCATGTTGTGGTTTTGATCAACGGCTATTTTTAAAATTTGAGGCTAACTATGATGCAACTATTTTTCTCGCGGCTGTTTTTGGCGATGTGTTTTTTGTTCGGAACAATGGCGCAGGCAACTGCGACTACTAGGGGAGCGGTTAACGATAGTGAAAAAGGAATTACAGAGGCTATCCAGCACTATCTTTACGGCACCAGTTTCAATGATCAAAGTAGTATAAAAAAGGCGTTTTACGCCAACGCCCGCTTGTATCTATCAGGTAAGGACAACACCACACGCGAGGTGGGGGTAGCAGAATATGCGCAATTATTTTCTGAGAACGCTAAAGGGCAGTTTAACGGACGGTTTGGTCGTCTAATCAGCATCGATGTGTCTGGCGATTCTGCTACTGCAAAGGCAGAGATTTTAATGCCTAAGCAAAGCGCAAAATTTATCGATGTATTTTTATTGAAAAAAATTAACGGAACTTGGCAAATTATCAGCAAAACCGCCGAGCGTGAAAATGGTCCTCAACATGGGCGTAAAATTTTATTTGTCGTTTCCAATTTTGACCAATATCCGGGTACATCGATTAGCGCTGGAAACAACTTTCCTGAATTAGTTTATACCTACCAGATCTTCCGTAAAGCCGGTTATGCAATCGATTTTCTAAGCCAAAATGGTGGCGCAGTGCCACTGGAAATGATCAATACAGCAGATGCCGTATTAAAGCAGCATCTTTACGATACTAATTTTATGTGGGCTTTGGGGCATACCAAATCTCCTGCCGAAATCAAAGCTTCTGATTACGTCGCCATCAATTATATCGGTGGTGGTTCCGCAGCGATTGGGGTTGCCGATAACTTCGCCATACAAACACTTGCGATGGAAATTTATCAACAGCAAGGCGGTGTAATTGCAGCAATTTGCCAGGGTACTGAAGGGATTTCACGTTTGAAAAACAAAGATGGTTCGTACCTGATCAGCGGCAAAGTACTCACCACCTTTCCAAACGAGTTTCTCAACAAACAGTCGCCAATCTTCAAGGCTCACCCCATTTCACTCGAAGATAACCTCAAGTTAAGGCAAGGGAAATTGACTTTTGGCGTGAATGGCAAAAGTCATATCGAGACTGATGGCCGTCTTGTGACTGGTATGAATTGGGAATCCTCGGTAGAGGTGGCAGAAGCAGTGATCCGTTTACTGGATCAGAAAAAGTAATGCGGGTAGTGATGTAGCTAACGCAAGGCGGCTACTTGGGGACATCTCCGACGATAAAAAAGGCGATTGTGATTTCTCACAATCGCCTTTTTCTTTTTATTGGTACTCCTCGCACTCCAGACTACAAAATCATTACTTCATCAAAACACTCGGCAACCAAGTAGATAACCCCGGCCAATAAGTAACTACAATCAAAAATACCAGCATGGTTTTTAACCAAGGCCAAACCGCGATGGTGAGTTCGGTGATACCCATTTTGGTGATGCCGCTGGCTACGTATAAATTTAGGCCCACCGGTGGATGGCACATGCCGATTTCCATATTCACTGTGATAATAATGCCTAAGTGAATCGGGTCAATGCCGAGCTTCATTGCTACGGGAAAGAGTATTGGTGCCATGATTAAAATAATGGACGATGGCTCCATCACATTGCCCGCAATAAGCAACAAAATATTCACCACAATAAGGAAGGTCACTGGGCCAAAGCCTTGGGCAATCATCCAATCGCCCATCGCTTGCGGTATGCCTTCGTTGGTCATTAAAAAGCTGAACAACACGGCGTTGGTGATGATGTAGAGCAGCATCGCGCTCATGCTGGCGGAATCTAGCAACACTTTTGGTAAGCGGTTAAGCGGTAAATCTTTGTAAATAAATACTGCCACCACAAAGGCATACACCGCTGCTACCGCGGCGGCTTCGGTGGGCGTGAATTTGCCGGAATAAATACCGCCAATTACTACCACCACTAATGCCAAGCCCCAAAAGCTCTCTCTAAATGCGGTAAAGCGCTCTGACATGGTGGCTTTTGGCAGACGCGGGTAGTTATTTTTGCGGGCAATCCACCAAGTGGTGAGGCCGAGCAATATCGCTAACATTAGCCCTGGAATAATACCGGCAATAAATAGCGAACCCACTGAGGTATTGGTAGAAACGGAATACATTACCATCGCAATCGAGGGCGGAATTAAAATGCCCAAGGCACCCGATGTGGTAACAATGCCTGCCCCAAAACGCGGTGGAAAGCCCTGTTTAACCATAGCTGGTAACACCACTGAGCCGATAGCTACAACAGTGGCAGGTGATGATCCCGAAACCGCTGCAAACAAGGCGCAGCCCATTACTGCCGCTAAACCTAGGCCGCCATGCCAATGCCCGATCATGGTGGTGGCAAAGCGAATCATGCGCTTAGCGACACCCCCGTGAGTTAAAAAATTTCCCGCTAAAATAAAGAACGGAATCGCCATGATTTCGAACTTTTCAATACCGGTAAATAACTTTAGCGCCACAGATTCAATGGGCACATTGGTCATCGTAAATAAAAACGTGAGTACCGTTAAACCCAGCGATATTGAGATTGGCATGCCGGTGAGCATGAGCAAAATTAGCAACGTAAAAATAATCATCGCGTTCATTTGCGTGCTCCCACAACATTGCCGCCTTGGCGCAAAATATCATCGGCGTCGGATTCGCTCAAGCCTTCTACATGGCCGTGATCGTGATGCGGTAGTTCATTGGTTTTAAAGAAGCTATATGCCACTTGCAGAAAGCGAAAGCTCATCAAGTACGAGCCTAGCGGCACGCACATATATACAATCCACATCGGCACTTCAAGGTCGGATGATACTTGATCCGTATGCGCCATATGCCATACAAAATTCGCGCCTAATGTGCCAACAATGCCGGTAAATAGGGCGCCTGCGAATAACCCGAAAAGAATTAGCGCACGGCGTTTGCCGCCCTCTAGTTTGCGAATAATGATATCGACACCCACATGAATGCCAGTACGCACGCCATATGCCGCCCCAAACTTGGCCATCCACACAAACATAAAAATGCACAGCTCCTGTGCCCAGCTCACATTCAATTTAACGAGATAGTCTTGAATATAAGGCACGCCAGAAAAGTAACGGTGTAGTACCGCTAAAAAAATAACTACCGTGGCGGAACCCATCAGAAAGGCGATTAGCCACTCCTCAAGGTTGTTTAAAAAGCGATTAATCATGATGAGCTCCGTTGTGATTAAAATTACTTGGGCAATACGAAGCCAGTGGCGGCATACACGGCATCAATAGTTGCCTTGCCTACGCGGGTTTCCATTTCTTTGTGTACGGGCATTAAGGCTTTTTTCATTTCATTCGTTTCTGCTGCTGTTGGCGTGTAAACAATGGATTTGCCAGAGGCTTTAATTTTTTCTAGTGCAGCGCTGTTATCGGCACTAGCAACACTATTGGCGTGCTCGGTTGCGTCTTTCATCGCGCTATCAACAACCGCACGCAAATCGGCTGGCAGCCCATCATAGAATTTTTTATTGATGATGACGGCATAAGCTAAGTGGCCGTGATTGGTTAGGCTAATGTGCTTTTGTACTTCAAAAATCTTTTGGGTAAAGAAGTTTGAAGGTACACCCTCAGTGCCATCTACTACACCCGATTGCAAGGCCTGATATAGCTCAGAGAAGGCTATTACCTGCGGGATTGCGCCTAATGCACGCATTTGCGCATCGAGCACTTTAGATGACTGAATGCGCATCTTTAAACCCTTGTAATCAGCAACGCTATGCAATTGCTTATTGGCAGACATAATATGAAAGCCATTGTCCCAATACGCCAAACCTTTGATGCCCTTGCTTTCTAATTTGCCAAACAAATCAGCACCCACTTTGCCATTTACTACGGCACGGAAAGCCGCGTCATCCTTAAAGATATAAGGCAAATCAAACACTTCAAATTCCTTAACACCAAGCGGGCCAAACTTTGCTAGTGAAGGCGCAAGTATTTGTACCGAGCCTAGTTGCAGGGCTTCTAATTCTTCTTTGTCTTTGTAAAGCTGGCTGTTCGGATAAAGCTCTACCTTCAAACGGTTTTTGCTGCGCTCCTCAGCAAGTTGCTTGAATTTTTCAGCGCCTTTACCTTTTGGTGTATCGGGCGCAACTACGTGGCTAAATTTGATCACAATTGGTGCCTGTGCCTGTGCTGGTAGCACAAATGCAGCAACAGCCAACGCGCTACAAGCGCTTATGGCTAGTGCAATTTTTTTGAATAAAAGTTTCATGGTTTCCTCGACTAGAATTATTGAAAACGGTTGGATAAATCAAAGTGTTCAACAAAGGCAAAGCAATCAGCAATTTAATTGCCCATGTATTTCACGAGTGTAGGTAATCGAACGCTCCATCGCAATTGTGGAAAACCACATATTTAATTTACGCGCAGCAATAAGTACAAGGCGCACCAAACTAGCCATCGTCGGCGAAGAGCCGTAAAGGGTAAGCGAAGTTTGCGTAGGTGCCTGCTTTATTGGGGGGCTCCAACAAAAAGTAAGAGACACTCCTCCGATGGTGGTGTAGTCCCCCTTAATTTGGGAGTGGTCTCCAACGTAAATTTGGCGGCATGGAAAAATTAAACCGGTGTAGTCCCCCTTAATTTGGGAGTGGTCTCCAACTAATAATTATGAGGGGCAATCGTGATTAAAGGTGTAGTCCCCCTTTATTTGGGAGTGGTCTCCAACTGATG
>JANMDR010000316.1:0-4629 GCA_031376425.1 Betaproteobacteria bacterium | reverse complement strand
CGTTTGGTGCTAAGTTACGTTTCATGTGGGCTCCTTGATTTAAATCTATGGGAGCCTAACAAAAAAATCAATCTACACAAAATTCTTTACACCCTCCAAGAAGTCATAATTTATCCTTTAAATGAGTTGTTTGATTCAATTGATATTCAATGATGGGCTTCGGCTTTGCCTCTAACCACCCTACGCGAGCTAAACCTCAGCTCATGATTGCTTTGCTCGTGACGCCTAACGTAATGTAGGCCGCAAAACTTGCGAAATAGAATCGTCTTTGCGGGATACATTCATTTAATAAAACCTTAATAAGTACTACAAATATTGTCTGACAGCATAGATGCTGTACAAATATGCAGTCAAAACAAACTCCATGAAACTGTGGGGTCTCGAACCCAAACAATTTCCACGTCGGGATTGGCTGCTTCAAACACTTTGCTTGTACGGGCCAAGCTGATCGTTTTCAAGGGCTGTGTGTAAAGATAAGATCGTTTTCTGAGCCAGCGCTGACAATACCAGCAGCGAATATTTAAATAGAAAGTTAAGCTTTAAGGGAGCCCGGCAATGGGGATTTAAAAAACTGGACATCAGCATTGACCCAGTTCGAAACACACCTAGCTCGGTTTGGACATTCAGAGAATAAGCAATTCATGCGGCAAATTCATGACAAAGAACATGTCATAAAGCCAACTGGTCGGATCACGGCAATGGCAAGCACATACGGGGTCAAAGCACATACGGCGTCAAGTTTGCCTTTTGCTATCCTTCATATCTCTCCTCCGTCGGTACCAACATCGTCAAAAACGCCTCCAACTCGCGCACACCCATTTCGCGTGGATGCCGCAGCCCAAGCCAGCGAATAAAAAATCGCACCCAATAGAGATAGACTTTCTCGGTGCTAAGCCTATAATGAAAATAGCGAATCCACTCTATACTCCAACATTAAGTCCGGTTTTATTCGGTTTTAATTTCAAATCTCACCCTAAGGCGACCTGACCATGGCTTACACACCTTTGCGCACCTTGATTTGTGCCCTGTCCTTCCTTGCCGTTGCTGAGGTCTGCGGCGCGGCAGACGTAGCGCCGTTGAAAACCGAAGTTGCCAAGAGCGCACCAAAGGTCAGTCCCGCCGGAAAGTTGACAGCCAAACCTGGCGCGACGCCACAGAAGAAGAAACTGGTGGGTGGCGGCTTTGAAGTCGTCACCGGGATGGCTGGAGGTCTGCTCAAGTCGGTACTTGGTGCGGCAGCCAAGGAGCTGCTCTTTCCATCCAAAGCAATCGACCCCGAAAAATTGCTTGCTGATATCACCGCCAATGTGCGCAAGGAGTTGATTGAGGTCGTCATGGATGGCGATGGCACGGCGTTAACTGCCGCCACGACGGCATTGCACGACTACGAAACGGAATGGAAGAACGGTGGCGATGCCGGTGTACTCGAAGGCCGCGTCAGCGCGGATTCGACCATTAATGGCGTGAATACCGTGATTGCGCGCATGGGGGCTGACGGCAAGACAAAATACACGAGCATCGGTTTGCCGCTTTATCTTGCCGCAGCGCAAATCAAGGCGAATCGACTGGAGTTACGACGCAAACTGACGCCCGCGCAGGACGCGGCCATCCGCGCCGTGCTGGTGGAACACCTTGACGGTGCCATACGGCACGCACGTGCAACGATGACGTCGCGGCGCATGGCGTCGATGTCCGCGCGGCTGGGCAAGATCGCCGAATGCAGAATCGAACAAGAGAGAACGCACGGGCTTCCGTGGAATCTCATAACGACCTATCAAACGTCTTTTTACGACAGCGGGTATCGTCATGGTGGATCACAGGCAGACGGTGATTCCGGTGTTGCTCTGGCGCGTTGCGAAGGTTATCGCGATCCCTATTTTGATAATGTCCGCCGGGAGACCCAACCGGGTGTTGACAAGGACTGGGTTGCAACGAACAACATCGTCGACGCGTGGGCGCAGTCGCTTGATGTGTTGAGAAATCAGGCTAATGTTACGTCTCGCGACTTGAAGATGGATTTCGGTGGCATGTTTGGCATCGGCGAGCGCGCCTTCAATAATCCGCTCACCAATGCCGGAACCTGTCCGCCGGGATACTTCGCCTACGAGTTCAAAGGCACGTACAACGTCGACTGGCAGGCCTTCTACTGTGGGCGGATAAGCGGGAGTGGCGATCCGGTTGCTCAATTCGGAGGCATGTTCGGCAAGACCGATCACAACGATGGTGCCTACTGGATCAACAACCCGATCACCCGTGCAACGACCTGTCCCGCTGGCTTCGAAAAGGCCACCGTCAACAATCAGCACGAACTTAATTATTGCTGGCGCAAATTCGCGCCCGGCGACAAAATACAATATCAATTTGGTGGCATCTACAGCGACAATGGCGACAAGAAAAACCCCGTCACCGGTGACATGATTTGCCCCATCGGCTATACGCCAGCGTTGACTCACGGGACGCGCGCAAGTCGCGGCTTTCCGGCGACGCGACGGACCATTATTTGTTTCACTAACGTCCCGCAGAGCCTTTAAACCTAGAAACAGCAGTTGACCGCTAGAATTATTCGGAGAAGCCTGTGTTTATTGGTATTTCGAGGTTTCTACGTCGTCACCAATTGGGTGAGAGCGCTACGCATGTGATTGCACGATTTTGAAACTCCCTAGCGGCGTTGCTTCTCCTAGCAGGGTGAAGCCTGCGTCGTCGGCGCGCCTTGCTAGGAAGTCCCTCTTTAAAGTATTTACAAAGTAAATACTTTATGACCCCTCGCGGGAAAATCGCACACTCACATGCGTCCAACTACTGTTTCTAGGTTAAAACGGGGCAGCGGCGTGAGGCGGGCATCAGCCCGACCTAGTGCGTTTGCACGATAGCTGCTCCAGCGGTAGTGCGCCAAGTCATCAACCATCGCGGCGCGCGCAGGATTGAGTTCGATGTAACGCTGGCAGATCAGCCGATAGGTGTCGGCATGCACCACCGACGACTTGTAGCGGCGTCGATGGTGCAGGTGCTCGCGTGTCGGGCAATCCAGTCGCATATGTATTGGCGGCGGCGGTATTTGAGCCGGTTTTGGTTTACCTGTTGGTATTCCGAAACCAAACGCGTGGGCTATTGAGGTTTTCAAGTGCCCACATTGGGATGGTTGTGCTGGGATCTGTCATTTCCATTGTGGGGTATTCGATTATTTTGTCGGCCATGACTGTATCGCCTGTTGCACTAGTGGCGGCGTTGCGCGAAACCTCGGTGGTATTCGCCATGCTGATTTCGATCTTTTGGTTCAAAGAAGGTCGCTTTAAACCTGCCGCTTTGTCGTGTCTGTTGGTGTTGTTGGGGATCTATTTTTTGAAGGCGTGAGAGATGAAGAGTGAAACGATTGCGATATTTGACCTGCACAAAGGGGCGCATACGATGGGCACAATTGTTGAAACGCGTGTTTGACATCGGCATCGAACACAGCCCGCACTGCGGTGGGCAACTAAACGTCATCGCGGGCATCGAGGAACATGCTGCCATCGCCCACAGAGGCTGCTGAAATTACAATAAACAATTATGGCGACGTTAATTATTTTTTAACACGATAATAAAAAACAAGGATGAAAAATTCAAATTATTGACTGTTAACTTATTTTATCATTACAATGTTGAAAAATATTTAAAATAAGAAAAACCAGATATCTCTTAAAAGCCTTTAAAACTTAATCTTTGCCGCCCTATGATTGACAAATCTTTAACGTTTATTTGTAGCGAGTTAAATGCATACTTTGAGGCTTCTTTTCAATTAAGGGAAGAGAAGGTTATCGTATCCAATTTGATTAATCACGATGGTTCGGTACCTATAGCGATAAGCGATAAATTGGTTATAAGCCTTATAAATATTGAACAAGAAAACAGTATTGCTAATTTAGGTTTTACAGGAGCAAAAGGAAAGTCGTACACGGCAAGAAACCCACTTTTAAATATTAATTTATACGTTTTATTTGCCGCTCACTTTCACAACTACGACGAAAGTCTAAAATTTATATCGGCTACTATTGAATTTTTTCAAAGCAATTACATTTTTTTAAAAGCCGACTATCCCAACATGGATGGTAATACGGTTAAATTAGTTTTCGAATTATTAAAAACCGACTATCAAAGCATAAATTACATCTGGGGTTCATTAGGCGCTAACTATATGCCATCAATGGTGTATAAAATGCGTATGCTTACTGTAAATGAAAACATTATCGGGAGCCCTGGCTCTCTTCTGGCAAAACCAGAAGTAAGTGTGGCAGAGGATAAACAAAAGCCAGCGTAATTTTTTCATTTTTGTCGCTGCCTGCGGAGCGGGGTCACGGAGCGGGGTCAGGTCTCAATACCATTCGTTTAAGAAATATACCGAGCGTAAAGCCTCGTTGACGGTAACGTTCACCGCTATTTAACACGCCAAAATAATCCTCAAAAATTGGAGGGATTTTGACTAAGCGAACAGTATTGGGTCAGGACTTGCAATCTAGTAATGCTATATTGCAAGACCTGACCCAATACTGTTCGTTTAGTTAAATTTAGCGAATTTATGCTTCGGGTTTAGTGGTGCCGGTTTTAGTAATGCAACCGTGCAATCAGGCTCAGTCGTTTTACGCTTTTTATGGT
>JANMDR010000302.1:0-48094 GCA_031376425.1 Betaproteobacteria bacterium | reverse complement strand
GTGGTGTTGCCACCGGCGCAATTTGGCTGGTATAGAAAGTAGCGGTATCGCGTACGATATCAGGAGGCGTGGTTTGATTTTGCATCTGATTGGCTATGCGTACATAGTCAGCTTCCAAGCTTTTGGTTTCACGATGTTGTGCATCGATTTGCGTCATCATCTGCGTGGCTTGCCAAAAAAGCATCCCCGCTACTACAGCGCCAGTGGCTAATAGTCCCAAAGTGGCTACCGTTAGGGCACTTCGGGTGGTGCGATGGCGTGCTTGTGCGCGCAATGCGCTCGTTGCAAAATGATTTGGTACACCGCGCTGTGCAAATAAACTTAGGAATACTTCCTCTGCCGTAAGATGTGGTTGTGGTGCTATGTGCAGCCCCAACTTACTTGCTATAGGGGCAAAATCAAACACTCGATGGGTAATTTCTGGGGTGCTGGTCAGTGCCGCCTCAAGCTTGACTTTTTCTACGCTATTGGTGATGACGCAAACTTCCAATACCGTATCTGCGCCAAAAAACCGCAAGCTATCTAAATATTGCCAAGTACGATTCGTCTCCGCATCCACCAAGGCACCAAGTTCTTTGTCTCTATCGTCCAACTGATCCAAAGGTAGCGGCGTGAGGCGACTAAACTTAAGCTGTTGATCTCGAAAATAGGTTTGCCGCAAGCCAATGTGTGGCACAAAATTAAGCATCAAGATATGTGCAGCGTTTAGCCCAATTTCCTTGAGCATGAGTTGGGAAGCCACCGCCGTTGAGCTAATTTGCTCCAGCGGTACGTGAGCATCGCCAATGACGTCTAGCCACGGGTCGAGTGCTTCGGCGTTGGTTATCGCATGGTAAAGCATTTTGTCGTCACGGCGGCCATCAGCTTCGCGGCCTTGATTTAAACTCGTGCGATACGGCGTGTTACGAAATAGCTGACTTAAACGGCGATTGATTACCGCCTGTGCATCGTTACTGCCTAGGTGCGGAATCGTGTCGAGCCGAAAATCTTCATCGTATAAATCAACGAACAAGTAGGCGGGCTTTTGTGTAAATGGGCTATCTTGTAGATACTGTGCAAAGTGTATCAAGCCATCACTTGCGAGCATAAACTCGTGGCGATTTTGGAGCTTACCTCGCACGTATTCAAAGGCGATTAAACCTTCATTCGTGAGATAAAAATATTGCTTAGCCATAATGTCTGCGCTATCGACCTGGCGCACGTACTGATTGCGTCACGGTACTTATTACATCGTAAAGCGGTGAGAAGACCGTGGCAAAAATGGTAATCACCATCACCCCTAAAATAACAGTCAGCGCAGGCTGGATGCGTTCTTTTAGGCGCGCCACCGATTCTTGCACGTCACGATTATAAAAATAGCTAACATTATTGAGCGCTACGTCGAGCGCGCCGGTATTCTCGCCCACCCGCAACATACGTACTACCAGCGGCGGAAAAATACTAATACGGGTAAAGGCGTCGCTAATATTGGCACCATCGTTAATGTCTTGCCCAACGCGTTGTAAGCCCTGTTCCACTACACGATTGCCGACAATTTTTTCGGAAATACGAATGCAATCTAAAACACCAATACCGGATTTGTACATCAAGGCAAAAAAAGTAGAGAAGCGTGCCAGAATAATTTTTAAAAAAAGTGGTCCTAATATCGGGAGGCGCAGTGCTATGCGATCCACGCGCAGGCGCATTGCCTCACTGCTTTTGGCTAGGGCAATAATCGCGATTACACTGACGATAGGGATGCCAATAATCAGATACCAATATTTCACAAACACGTTCGATACCGCGATCACAATCGCGGTTTGAATCGGTAGTTTAGGCACTAGCTGCGGCAGCGCTTTGGCAAGTTCTGGCACCAGAAACATCATGAGCGCGAATATTGCAGCGAGAATAATGACACCCGCAAAAATAGGGTAGGCCATGGCCTGTTTTACCTGTGCCCGTAACTCATCTTGCCATTTTAAATTTTCAGTCAGGCTGCGCAATACAGCTGGAAGTTGTCCTGCCTGTTCGCCGGTGCGAATAAGGGCGATAAATACACTATCAAACGCGGCTGGATGGGAGGCCATCGCCTCTGATAAGCCTAATCCACCTTCAATGTCTTCTAGCAAGCTCGCTAAAATTTGTTTGAAATCACCAATTTCAACTGAGTCACGTAGATCGGCCAAAGAGTCAATGATGGGAACGCCAGCGGCGAGCAATTGATCCAGATGAAAGCAAAACAAAATGAGTTCGCGGCGCGTCACCGATGGCTTGCGCTGTAATATCGAGGCCTTGACGGTTTCGCTAGTGATCAGATCGAGATTCATACGGCGTAGCCGCATTTCTAGGTCGATCAAATTCATGGCATCTATCTTGCCATCATTGATGCGTCCGCTTGGATCCATTGCGCGATAAGAATAGGAAGCCATGTTTGCTGTCTTAGGTTACGCTTTCGGTGCCTACAAAATACGATCAGTCAAATCAACCACGCGAGTAATTTCATCTAAGCTAGTATGGCCATCAATCACTCTAGAAATAGCATCCTCAGCCAAAGTGCGGTAGCCCGTTTTGCGAGCGGCCTCGCGTAGCTCGCGCGAGCTGGCACGTTGAGTCATGAGATCATCAATTACGGAATCAAATTTAAATAATTCCATAATCGCCATACGTCCCTTATAGCCTTGATTATCGCATTGGGCGCAGCCGACGTGGCGATACACCGACCGATTAAACGTGCTATCAACGCCCAGCAATTTGCGTGCTACATCATCAAGTTCATCGGGCACTTTGCAATGCGCGCAGAGCTTGCGAATGAGCCGCTGGGCAACCACGCCAATAATATTACCCGCCATAATATCGGGAAGCACACCTAAATCGAGCAGGCGCGGAATGGCACCAATGGCGGAGTTTGTATGCAGTGTTGAGTAAACCTGATGGCCGGTCATAGCGGCACGAAAGGCCATTTCAGCTGTGTCTTTGTCACGCACCTCGCCCACTAAAATTACATCCGGATCTTGGCGCATCATTGAGCGAATGCCGCTGGCAAAATCAAGCTTGGCTACTTCGTTAATGGAGGTTTGGCGAATCATCGCCATAGGGTACTCTACTGGGTCCTCTAAGGTCATCACATTAACGCCTTCGTTACTAACGTGATTTAAGATTGAATAGAGTGTTGTGGTTTTACCGCTACCGGTTGGCCCGGTGACCAAGATAATGCCTTCTGGACGCGCCATCATAATGCGCAACGTCTTTAGTTCTTGTTCGCGGAGGCCAAGATCGTCCAAGCCGACAATACCGCGCTGGCGATCCAAAATCCGTAACACGATATTCTCGCCATGCGTTGTGGGCTGCGCCGAGACGCGAAAATCAATGGGTCGACCCGACAGGGAAAGTGACATGCGCCCGTCTTGTGGGGCGCGGGTTTCAGCGATATTCATACCGCTAATTACCTTAAGACGCACCACCATTGCCGACCAATAATTTTTGTGGAGTGAGCGAATTTGCCGCAGTACGCCATCAATCCGATAACGAATGCGCAAGAAGCCTTGCTCTGGCTCGAAGTGAATGTCGGATGAGTTACGCTTTACGGCATCATAAAGAAGGGCATCGATTAAGCGCACTACCGGCTGGCTATATTCCTCAAAATTGCTGGCTAAACTTTGATAATCAATTTCGCCCGTTTCGATCTCATTCAATATGCCGTCAATGGATAAGTCAAAACCATAATGCTGCTCAATACCAATAGAGATATCAGATTCGCGCGCCAACACCTGCTCAATGCGCACATCATCACGAACCAGCGCGCGAATTTGATCGCTCGCAACCACGTTCGAGGGATCAGCCACGGCAATGAGCAAGGTTTTGTTAACGGTATCGTAATCTACCGGTAACACCTGAAAACGCCGTGCTACGTCTTTAGGAATAAAGGTGAGCGCATTGGAATCAATGATGGTGCTAGATAAATCTATAGATACCTGTCCCAAGCTTTCGGACAAGGTATCGCGAATCGTAGCCTCGGTAACAAACCCCAAGCTTACTAAGATTTTACCCAGTGGCGCTTTGGCGCGGCGTTGCTCCGTGAGCGCAATATTTAATTGATCTCGTGAAATAATGCCTTTGGACAATAACGATTGCCCAAGTGGTTGGCCGCCCGGTTTTTGTTGCATCACAACTGCTCCCTACTGCGCTGTAGATGCTCAGTAGCGGTGAATTTTTGACCTATTGAATAGTGAGAAAGGTCGTTCATTTTCTCTCAGCTTTTAGTGCGTCCGGAGCTAAAGATTGCGCCTTTAATTCAGCGGCACGAGTCGCCGCTTGGTTGGCCGCGAATTGCCCACTACGGCCATTTGCCTTAAGCGCCAGCGCTTTCTCGTAGTAGTTCACCGCGAGTTTTATTTGATTTAGCTGATCCAAGCTTACGGCTAAGTTGTAGGCAAAATCGGCGTTATTTGGTTCTGCTGCAAAAGCATCGAAAAACGCTTGTTGGGCATCAGTCCAGCGTTTTTGGCTGGCGTATAAATTACCGAGCGCAAAATTAAGGGAGGCGGATTGCGGTGCCGATTGCAGTAGCTTCCGAAGCTCTCGTTCTTGGCGCACTAAATTCGCCATATTGGTTGAGGTTTCATTAGCGTCGTTGTTATCTATATTTGCGCGATAGCTAGTATCGTTTGCTACGCCACCACCACTAGCTGCACCAGAAAGTAACAAGAGCCCAGCACTGGCCTGACCATTGCGCGGATCAAGCTCCAGCACGCGGGCGAATGCTTTGCGTGCGATGGTTAACTCATTAGTTCTTGCCGCGCTAACGGCTAAGCCAAGATGGGCATCAATATTGTCGGGTGTAGCCTGAGCTGCCTCGGTGTAATTGGCCAAAGCCAGTTGGGCATTACCCGCTACAAGTGCAGAATAACCTGCCATGAGTACGGCGCTGGGTGGTATAGGGGCTTTACTGGTTGTGGTGACTAAACGCGGCGCGATACTTTGGCTTACATTATTTTTTTGTGATTTATCGGCCGCCGCCGTCAAGCTGTTGCCATTATCGCGCACCCCATAATTGCTTGAAGCTTTGTATACCGGAACCGATGTTGTCGGATTGGGTTGTGCGGCACGAGTAGCCAGCGCTTGCGGCGGATTTGCTACGCTGCCCAACATGGGTGGGGTAGATGGTGCAGATAGGATAGGTGGGGCAGGAGGTGCAGAAGGGGCGGGCAAAATAGTCGGCGCGATAGTGACGGGTGTAGTAGGCGCACTAGCCGCATTAACTACTTCGGGAGGACGGGGTAATTGCCCAATATTAGGGTTAATGGGATTATTGGCATTAAAGGGTTCAGGTAATTTTGCAGCAGCAGCTATAGTTGTTGAACCTGCTGTTGCTTTTGCAGCGTTGGAAGCTGCATTAGTATTCGGTGACAATCGCAAACTTGCGCCAGCCACGGGGCTATCATAGCGGCGCGTTTCTTTCCATACGTACCAGCCGCCGATGGCGACACATAGTAATGCAGCGCCACCGCCAATGGCGAGTGTGCGGTTGCGACGGGTTTGCATGGCATCAGCTTCAGCCGCAATGCGCTGCGCCATCATGCGCTTTACGGTATCTCGATCAGCAAACCTTTCTAAGTCAGCCGCTGCTTCAGCGGTGATCTTAGTCGGATTGATTGGCGCAGCTGGTGCTTCTGGAGCAAACGACGATATTGCTGCGGCAGCCGTAGTGGTAGCAGGCGTAGGGGCGCGAGGGGGAGTATGGGTATTTGCAGGAATATGAATCGGCCTACTGCGGCTGGTCATGTCCTCAGCATGCATATTCAGGTCTTCAAGTTCCTGTGCGGCACGTGCAAGTGATAAGTTTTGTGCATCACGGCGCATGATTGCTTCGGTGGCGGGTCGCAATGCACCTGGTACGGAGCGGTCGCGCGGCTTACTCGGCGTGGTGCGATCGGTTGTCGGTGGAAGATCAATCGCAGTATCTTGAGCTTGTGCTATTGGCGCAAGCTCAAGATCGAATTTGGTAGCTGGGGCAGCAGTTGAAACTACTGATGCACCGGCGCGCCTGTCGTTATTAGAACCCGCTGGAGCGCTGGCATTGGGAGTCGTAGTTTCAGATGGTGCCGGAGCCTGTTGTGCCCGTTTTAATTCCTCCGCACGCTTAAGGGCGTCCCTGAGTAAGCTCATTTTTTGCCACTGAGATCAATCGACGGGCTCGGATCTTGAAAAAACTGCTTATCAGGCAGTAGGCGCTTATAGTCGCCAAGATCCGCATCAATACTAGCTTCGCGCACGACAATGACTCTTAAAAAAACCACTAACTCACTCTTGCGCCCAGCATCGTTACGGTAGCTTACCGCATCACCCAAGACCGGCACGCGTGACAACACCGGTAAGCCATCGCGACTGGTTTGTAGTGAATCTTGCATTAAGCCACCCAGCACCGTGACTTGGCCAGAGGCCACCCGCAGCATCGTTTCGAATTCGCGATTTTGAATTTGCGGAATGCGGTTGGTCACGCCTGCACGCGCAAGGTCAGGGTTAGGATCATTAACGTAACTGGTAATGCGCGAAATGCTGGGTCGCACATTCAGATTGATGATGTCGTTATCGCTTATTTGCGCGGTAACATTCATGATAAATCCTTCGGGCACGACGTTTGGTGTGGAAGAATAACTAATCACACTCGCCTGTCCGGTTTGGCCGGGAGTCACCGTAGATTGGATTGTGAAATATACGGTGTTATCCACCACACGCATGATGGCAGTTTGGTTATTGAGCGCCATTAATTTGGGGCTGGATAGTACGCGAGTCGTGCCAAAGGAGTTGAGCAATTTCAAGGTACTGCTAACCGTGCCGCCCACAGCAGAGGTAGGATTGTTATATTGAATCGAAAAGAAGGGGTTATTGCCGGGCAGGCGCTCGGAGGTGAAGCTTTGCTTAATGGTGTAACCTAAATTTTGCAAACCTAAAGCTGACCAATCAACGCCAGACTGGTAGGTATCATTTAGCAATACTTCGGCAACGGTAGCTTCGATGAGAACTTGACGGCGCGCGGCACCAGAAATTTCGTTAATAAACTCGCCTACCTTGGCGTGTTGACGAGCTGTTGCGCGTATTGCCATCGTGCCGGTTTCGGGATTTACAATGACCGATGCGGCTTCTCTAAAAGTAAGCATTTGCGCATTGGGTTCTTGCGCCAACTGGCTTGCCGTATTGCCTGGGTTCGCTGTGTTGATTTGATTGTTTGCGTTGGCATTGGTGGTGTTAGCGCGGCGCGTGTTGGTTGTAGCTTGCGCGTTGTTAGTCTGGCTTTGGGGGCGATTTTGCACCACGGTTTCAGAATTGGCATCGGTTAATTGCTTGTCGGTTTCACGCAAAATATCTTTAATATTGCGCTCCAGCGTTTCCCACAGGCGATTACGTACGTTGTTTTCAACCTTTAAGGTTGAGCTATTCTGGCCTAGGCTAGTGCTACCACCAGCGGTTGAACTACCGGCAATATTGGGACCTACTACTTGGGTTTGCACCGCGATAGACCCGCTCGATTCCCGTGTCATATTGACGTAGTCTACTTTGTACAACTTTAGATAGGGGCTATCTGGCATCACAATGATGCTACCGTTTTCGATGTCAAAGCGAATATCGGCTTGCTTGGCGATGCGGGTCAGAATTTGCTTCAGGCTCTGGTCTAGGGCGTTTAAGGTTACGCGTCCCTCAATACCTGGGTGAATGTCGATATTGACGTTGGTGTCGCGTCCCATCGTAAACAGTAAATCTTTTAGCGGTGTATCGGTAACGGTGAGCGAATACTTTACCTCTTCAACACGCGCAACTGGTAGAGGGGGCAGCGGTAATTGGGTGACAAGCGCTGGAATATTGGCGGTGTTTTTTAAACTGGCTGCAGCAGTTGCGTTTTCCGGTGTGCCGGTGGACTGAGTGGCAATTGCTTGGGGGTTGCGTAAGTGGCTATCGGTGCGGGCGATCGGCTGCGTACCGCAACCAGCCAGCGCAAATACGCCTAGCCAAACAAATTGGCGGAGTGGGAATTGCAAACTATGAAATGCGGTATGCACGAGTGTTCGATAATGAAATTAGAAGGAGCGCAAGAATAATGACATCATTCTATAGTTTATAGAACTTTTTAGTAATAAAAGCAAACCCTTATGTGCTGTTTCGCATTTAAAACATCAGGTTTACCGCGCCATTTTTCCAGTCTGTAATATTTCGCTACCATTTTGAACCTATTTCAAGATTATTTGCTTGGGGATATGGTTGGCAACAGCTCTTTTTGAATGCCGCCAAAAGTACGTAAGTACGGCTGATATTGGCGTAATCGCGCTGAAAGTAAGTTTAATTGCGCGTTGGCAGCAGTTTGATCCGTGAACCCGCCGAGTAATACATTGGTTTTACTGTTATCGGCAATGGCAGGCGTCAACGTAGTGCTAGTCAGGAATATCTTTTCATCAGCAACTTCGGCGGCTAATTCGCGTAAGTAAATCTCCAACGCCGCTGATTCACGTTTCGTGGCTGTCATCAGTTGAATCACGATTTGCGCAGGGTTTTGTTGATCAAGACGCTTGCGGTCGGCGCTCACGCGCAGGCTCAGCCATTCGGCGTTGCCGCGAAGTAGCGCTATTTTCGGGCTTGTTGTGTTAGCAGGATTGGACGCAAGCGTATTGTTAGAAGCTGCCGCAGCAGCAGTGGTTGTAGTTGGCGCAGTTACTGTTGGAATTTGGGGGGTGATTGGAGGCGCAATCGTTGGTGGTGCTATGGCTGGCGCTGACGAAACGGCTGGTGCTGGTGCTGAGGGCGCTGCGTTTGTAGTTACTTTAGCTGGTGGCGCTACTTCCGTAGCAACGGCGTTGGTACTCATTAATTTAGTTGGTGCTGTGGCGCGACCGATAGTAAAACCGCCAATTAAGCCAAGCACTAGTGATGCGCCAATCAAGAGCCAACTCGGGATTTTAACGGGCTGTGGCGCACTTTTAAGTACGGTATCGCTCACGGCAGCACGTACATGGTTTGCAGTGATATCGTGCGTGCCTTCAGCGTAGGCAGCCAGCAAGGTTTTATCCGCGTAAATATTGATGCGCCGTGTCAAACCTTCAGAGGCTTCTGCTATCACGTCAATGCAAGCCGCATCAAATAAGGCCGGGCCTTTGTAGCCCGCCGCGCGGAGCCTAAAATCTAAATAATCCTTTACATCGCGATTAGGTAAAGGCAGTAAATAAAAGCTGTGGGTAATGCGATCTTTTAGCTGTCGCATATTGGGTAGCGCCAAATGCACATCAAGTTCGGGTTGGCCGAACAGCACGATTTGCATCAGTTTCGAATGACTGGTTTCTAAATTAGAAAGCAAGCGAATTTCTTCGAGTGTAGTCATCGGCATAGCATGGGCTTCATCAATCAAGGCCACGACTTGACGACCCTCAGCGTGCAGTTTAATTAGCGTTTCTTGCAGGGCACGAATAATTTTTGTGGTGTGCAAGCCATTGGTTTCCACACCTAAATCTTCGGCGATCACTGCTAACATTTCGTCGCGCGATAGGCTAGGCACAGCCAGATAAATCGTTTCAACGCTCGCGGGCAATCGCTCCATTAACACGCGGCTCAACATCGTTTTACCCGCGCCGACCTCGCCGGTAACTTTGACAATGCCTTCGCCAGAGGTAATAGCGTAAACGAGCGCCTCTAAAGTTTCACCACGATTGGCACCTGCGAAAAAAAACTCCGTATGCGGCGTAATTTTAAAGGGCGCTTCGCGTAAGCCAAAATGTTCTAAATACATGGTCATAGGAGCGCAATAAAGAAAGTGGGCGGCGTAAATTGCTGCATGATTTATATTCGTGTAACTGGCTAGTGCTGGGTGGTTATGACGTTGTTATGATGCTGTTATATTGTTGGTGATGGGTCGCAATACGGCCAAGCGGCTATATAAAGTGGTGCGTGAAACACCAAGTAATTTAGCCGTTTGCGACATATTGCCACCGGCTAATGTCATCGCGCTATCAATAAATTCTAATTCAATCTTACTTAAGTGGATGTCCAGATTAAAATTTTCCGTCTGCGTGATGAGATCAGCATATTTGTGAATGGCGGGCGCGTTAATGTCGCCGTTAACAAGTGGTTGCTCCATGTCGAGCGAAAATTCTTCAGATAATTGCGCCTCACTCACTTCGCGGCCACCATACACGGCGGTGAGGCGAATAACAATATTGCGCAGCTCGCGCACATTTCCCGGAAAACTATAACTGGTCCACGCGCTACGTGCTGCATTGCTTAAGCTAAAACGCGGGGTGTTATGGAGCTTGGCAATTTGCTGGCCAAAAAGATCCAGCAGTAAATGTTTGTCGTCTGCTAGCTCGCGTAGGGGTGGCACGGCAATGGATAAAACCGAAAGCCGATGGTATAGATCAGCGCGAAATCGACCAGCTCGCACTTCCGCTTTCAAATCGCGATTAGTTGCTGCTACCACCCTTGCTTTCGCTACTCGCACTTGTGTTTCGCCCACACGGCTGAATTCGCCGTTTTCAAGCACCCGCAATAATTTGGGTTGAATATCTAGCGGTAGTTCGCCAATTTCGTCTAAAAATAGAGTGCCGTTCTCCGCATCCTCAAAAAAACCCGACTTCGCTTGTACGGCACCAGTAAATGCGCCTTTGGCATAACCAAATAATGTGGGCTCCACTAAATTTGGTGAGATAGCAGCGCAGTTTAATGCCAAGCGCGGCGCGTTAGCACGTGGGCTTAAAGCGTGCAATGCAGCCGCAACAAGTTCTTTGCCACAGCCGGATTCGCCTTCGATTAACACGGGAAATATAGGCGCGGCATAAAGCGCAATTTGCCCGCGCAGTTTGATGATAGGTAGCGAATCACCGATAATTGTGTGCTTGGAAAAATCCGTATTGAGGGCATCCTCAGACGTCAATACTGGTCTTGTGTCGCCTGTTTTTGCCCGCGCAGCACTGTTCACATGCGCCAGCGCGGTCAACAGGCGATCGCGCAAGTGGCTAGGTTCACACGGTTTCGGAATAAGTTCGGTAGCGCCCAAAGCGCGGGCGCGCTTGGCATTGGATTGCTCGTTTTGCCCTGATAGCACCAAAATCGGCAGGGTTGACGACCAACTCAATAAGTCAGTTACCAAACGAAAGCCCTCGTCAGGCCGATTACTCATTGGTGGTAAACCTAAATCAATCAGCGCAATATCAGGCGCAAAGCGTGATTCACGCAGTAGTGTCATTGCCGCCGCACGATGTTCGGCCGTCTGCACTACAAACTGCTCGCGCAAGGCATAGGCCAAACCGTCGGCAATGAGTGCATCATCGTCAACGATTAATAGCTTTGGGCGGGTAGTAGTATTCAAGCGACGCCAGACAAAAATGGGAAGTAAAATTTATAACAACTTCCCCTATTATCCTAGAATCGCTCCGTTGTCGCCAGCGGAGTTACCAATTACGCAAACTGCTTGGTTCAACGCGTTGTTTGTTTAGTGTGTTGCAACACTAAACCCCAGTAAAGCAAGTGAATTTTTCAGCGCAATATCTAGTGGTGTTGCCGGCACTTCACCGATTTTTGCAATCAATGCTGCATCCGATAACTGATGCGGAGAAGTCCATAAATAGGCCATCTCACTTAACTCGCGCCAGCTTGGCACGATAGTTCCCGCAAGCTTGATAAAGCCCCACGGCAAAGTACTCCGTGCAAACTTAATCACTGGTTGACTGTTGGCGCGGCGTACATTGTTCAACGCAATTTCAAGCGCAGCCAGCATCTGTGTACCTGTTAAGCTAATACCAGCGAAGTGCAGGCGGTCAAATGCGGGTGCAGCATTGTTATCTATGCTGCATCGCGCGACCAGCTCGAATACTCGTGCCAAATCTGGCAAATATGCCCACGCGTGCATGATGTCGGGGGGGCCTGGATAAACCAGCTTGCCTTTCGCGGCCGATTTAACGATGACGAGATCAAACCAATTACCGTTACCACCACCAAAAAAATCACCCGCGCGGATTACCACGCTACGCAAGCCTGTGGTTTTGCGCTGTGCCATTTCGGCTTCCATGTTGCAGCGGGTTAAGCCTTTGCGTGCTGTGGGTTGCTGCGGCGAATCGACTTGTAACAGCGCAGGCATGGGAGCACCATAATTGTATACATTGCCGGGCAGCATAAATAGGGCGTTTAGTTGTTCAGCAATATTCATTCCGGCACGACACAAGGGTAAAGCTTGCGTCTGCCATTTGGTATAGGCAGGATTAATAGCGTGCACCACTACGTTAGCACCTTTGGCCGCCAGTACGATTGCGCTGGTGTCAAAAATACTATCTTGCAGGTAGGTGACGCCATCTAAAAAGTAGGACGGCTGCGCACGACTTTGCGCAATCACCCGCCAACCCGCATCACGAAAAGCATGGATTGCTGCTTCACCAAAACGACCTGTTGCGCCCAGAATTAACACACTATGTTTGCTTAGTTTCATCTATTACCTTCGCGTATTCTTATGTGATTTTAGTCGTGTTCATTCTTAGCCAAAATGCACCAAATACCGACAGCTAACATCCATGCCGAAAGTACGGAAACCGCTAGTGCCACCGGAACTAACGCCGACCCGCCAAATGTCGGTACTGCCAGTGCGCCGATAAGTGCGGCTGCTATTATCCCTAGGTAGGCAAGCCATTGCGGCATGCCGTTTCTACGTTTATTGAGCAGAGCGCCGACGCATAAAGTTACCATGGAGATGGCCATAAATAGGCTTACGCCGAGTATTTCACCAATACCACCGCCGTAGCTTGTGATAGCGGAAAAGACGAGTTCAATTTGTTCGCGCATATTTGCACTGTTAGCCGGTGTGGTGGCATGAAGTGTTGCCAACACTGGCATTACGGTAAGCCAACGCAAGATGCCAATGGTTCTTGCTAGCGTTGACAGCACCGCAAATGCCACAACGGTTGCAGGCAGTGCGCCACTGATACTTCCAAATATGCGGCGCGTAAGCCCGATCATTACTGGCGCAATTAGAATCGAATAGAGCAAATAAATACCATAGCCCAATGTGACGGCACCGGCATTGGCATAAATGGCCGCAAGTTGCTCTGCTGCTGGTTTGCCCAAAGAAGCTGGCCAGCCAATAGCGGCGCCCAATATGATCACCGGCACAAAGGACAGTAGCGCATCGGCAATGAGCAGGCCACCCAACAAATAATCTCGATTAGATCCTTGTCGCGATGGGGTTGATACCGATTGATTTAGAACAGAATTAGTGGCTTTCATATATTCTCTTTGTTATGCTGCAGCACATGGTATGGATGCCCATGCGTCAACGGATTGAATGATGGAAAACGATGGAAGCCATAAGTTTGCGGGCATATCTTCAGCGTGACAATTGATTAAAAATGAAAGTGAGGTATACATTTTTGTATGGGTACAGAATCCTTTGATTGGTCGCTTGTTAAGAGCTTCATTGCCGTTTTAGATACCGGAAGTTTGATGGGTGCTGCAAGAAAATTAGGCGCACAGCAACCGACGTTGTCGCGGCATATAGCGGAACTTGAAACACAACTAGGTACGCCACTTTTTGAGCGGACTGGTCGTGGCGTAGTGCCCACGGCCGCCGCCTTAGCGATTGAAACTGCAGCGCGTGAAATGGATTTAGGCGCTGCAGCACTGGCACGCGTGCTAGCGCGGCAAAGCGAAACGACCACTGGCGTTGTGCGTATTTCAGCCAGCCAAGAAGTGTCGAGCTATTTGTTGCCGCCGATACTGGCCGCCTTGCAGGTTGCAGAACCAGGAATTCAAATTGAGTTGGTGGCATCTAATGCGATTAGTAATTTATTGCGTCGCGAGGCCGATATCGCCGTACGCATGGTTCGTCCAACACAAGGCTCGCTAGTCGCTAAAAAAATCGGTGAAACGCATGTGCTTGCCTGCGCCCACAAGCGCTATTTAAAAGCGGCAGGCACCCCAGCCAGTCCCCACGAGCTATTGATGCACAAAATTATTGGCTATGACCGTGATGACACGATAGTGCGTGGCTTTGCGCTAATGGGTATCGAAATTACGCGTGACAAGTTTGCTGTATGCACGGACGATCATTTGGCTTACGGGCAATTGATTGTAGCGGGCATGGGCATTGGTTTTACGAGTGGTTATCATTTGCGCCATTTGGCTGGCGTTGTGCCGATTTTACCAATGTTGCAAATACCGCCTTTGCCTTGTTGGTTGGCTGTGCATAGAGAAATTCGCGGCAGCGTGATTGTGCGCCGTGTGTATGATTTTTTAGCGGCAGCTTTGATAGAAGAATTTAAGACGTAAAGAGCCGGCCGTTGTAGGTATATACGTTTTTGCATAGCTGTTATTGCGTTAGCGTGGATTGTTTGTATTGATTGTTTTCAGCAAAATGTTTGTCAGTAAAGCTTAGCCCTATAGCTTGGTTCTATCGCTAGCTTTTATTCCGTCCAAATCGTTCGAGCCGTTTGGGCACCGACAACCTAATGAGGAAAACACGATGCTTAGTTTCAACAACACGCACAAAAAACTACTTACCTTGGCAATAGCTTTTGCCGTCACCACATTAAGCGCCTGCTCAACCATTCCACTGCCAAGCCAGCCATCCGCTATCGACAGAGAAACGCCTCTGCTGCTATCCACGGACGGCGAAGCAAAGCAATTCCGCGTTGCGGGTGATTTGAAAATGGCAAACGTGGTGGTAGAAACGCCGCGCTGGTTAGGTGCTGAAGCGGTTGCCGATAAAGATGAAATTAAAGAAGTCACTACGCGGTTTCAGCTTGAACTACAGCGCTTAATTAAGGCTACCCCTCGCGTTGACGGTCAAAGCATTACCATCAAAGCGACGATTACAGAAGGGAAAACTGTTTCGCCAGCGCTTAATGTGGTGTCAACCTTAATTTTATTTTTGCCGGTGGATCGCGGCGGCGCAGTAGTTGAAATGCAAGCCGTTGATCAAGCGGGAAAGGTGGTCGCGGCAATGATGTATCGCTATTCGGGCGAAATCATGGAGTTTGGTGCAAATTTCTCGAAAACCGCGCAAATTCAAGTCGCCACACAACGTGCAGCGGAGCGCTTCGCCAATTTGTTGGCAGGAAAATAATTTAGTCCCTGAAGATGCTTTAGGTATAGTCATCTTCAGGCATTAATTAAATAAACTAATTTCTCTGTAAACAGTTTTGGAGATATAAATGCAAAGACGTAAATTTATGAAGCTTGCCAGTGGTGGCATCGTTTTAGCTGCCACTACTACGGCTACAAGCGCAGGGGCGATGTTTGGCGTGCCGAGTAGTGCAATCTCGGCATGGCAGGTGCCAAACCTTGATTTAGGTTTGCGCGAATGGATATTATCGTACGCTTTACTCGCGCCCAATCCGCACAATATGCAGCCGTGGATTGCCGACCTGAGCGTCAAGGATGAAATCACGCTCAAGTTCGATTTGAACCGCTTATTGCCTGCGACTGATCCCTACGGGCGGCAGATTTTGATGGGGGCAGGCGCATTTTTAGAACTACTTTCGATGGCTGCTGCTGAGAAAGGATTTGTTGCGCAATATACGCTTTTTCCGGATGGTGAGCCTCAGGAAAAGCTTGATAATAGGGCGTTTGCGCGGATTCGTTTGACACAAAATGCGACGGTAGTACGCGATCCTTTATTTGCTCAAGTGCTTTATCGACGTACCGATCGCCGTGCCTATGATGGTCAGCGAATGATTGCGGATGCAGATGTAACGCGGCTACGCCAAGCCATGGGCAATATGGCAGTGCGGTTTGGTATTGCGGGCGCACAGACACGGACACAGACACAAGGTGTGGGTGAAGTGCAACGGGTAGCGGATATTCGCAGAATTGTGCGAGAGGCCTGGCGTATTGAGCTCACAACGGAAGTGACGATGATGGAATCGATGCATGTGCTACGTATTGGCAGCAGTGAAATTGATAAACATCGCGATGGTATATCGCTGACCAAACCGCTGGTGGTGCTGTTGGAACGCATTGGCTTATTCGATCGCAATAAGTTTCCGGCACCTGACTCTTCAGCGACAAAGGGTCAACTTAGGGATTTTGATACCATTACGGCGGCCACACCGGCTTATTTTTGGTTGAGCACGGCGGGCAATAGCCGAGGCCAGCAAATTGAAGCCGGACGCGCTTACGTGCGTGTGAATTTGGCAGGTGCCGCGGCCGGATTGGCGATGCATCCGAATGAGCAAGCATTGCAGGAATTTGCGGAAATGCGCCAACTTTATAGCGAAATTCATCAGCTTTTGGAAGCTGAATGGCCTAAAAATACCTTGCAAATGCTGGCGCGTGTTGGCTATCTGCCGACGGGCACGGCTTTGGCGCAGGCGGCACCGCGAAGGGGACTGGCAGCGCACTTGCTGCCGCGTAAAACAGCGCAAGCTTGACCGTTAGTTGATACGCTCAAGCGCGGTTAATTAAAATGTCGCCGCGTCTTGATTTATTAGAACTGGTCGCAATATAGGTTTGTCTAATTGTTGCGCACGTAATTTCGCTCATTAACTTTGCCGTCTAAGATTAGCTTAAGCCTGCTGCGTCGCTTAATGTTAAAATAGTAATCTTGCGCTAGATTTTGCGCTACTTCCTAAAATATCCCTTGAATCCTGCTGAAACCAAAAATTTAGTTGAAATTGCTAACGTTGATTTTGCCTATGGCAAACGGGCAATTTTGAAGGGCATTTCGCTCAATGTGCCGCGCGGCAAAGTCGTCGCTATTATGGGTGGCTCCGGTTGTGGCAAGACCACCTTGCTGCGCTTAATTGGTGGCCAATTGACGCCAACATCGGGTACTTTGCGTGTTGATGGGCAAAATGTTGCTGATCTAGATCAAGCCGGTTTATATAGTATGCGCCGCAAAATGGGTATGTTATTTCAGTTTGGCGCCTTATTTTCGGATTTATCGGTGTTTGATAATGTGGCGTTTCAACTGCGCGAGCATACTAATTTGCCCGAGAAAATGATCGCCGATCTGGTGCATATGAAACTCAATGCGGTGGGCTTACGCGGCACAGCAAATTTGATGCCGGCAGAGTTGTCTGGTGGCATGGCACGACGCGTGGCGCTGGCGCGCGCAGTAGCACTCGATCCAGCCTTGGTGTTATATGACGAACCATTTGCGGGGCTTGACCCAATTTCTTTGGCAGTAGTGGGGCAGTTGATTCGGCACTTGAATGATGCCTTGGGTGCCACGTCGATTTTGGTCACCCATGATGTGATGGAATCACTGCAAATTGTTGATTACCTTTATTTCGTCTCTGAAGGCAAAATCGTCGGTGAAGGTACGCCAGATGAAATTCGCGCATCTGAGCTACCCTTTGTCAAGCAGTTTGTACACGGCGAGCGCGATGGTCCGGTACCGTTTCATTATCCAGCGCAAGATTACGCTAAGCAATTGGGGCTACCGAAATGATAAGTCTGCTTAGTAAAATCGGTGGCCGTACTATCGACAGTGTGTGGCGCATCGGTAGTATTATGCGATTTTTTATGCTCGTACTCGCCAATTCGGGCACCAGTTTTAGCCGTTTTGGCCTTGTGCGGCGCGAGATATTTTTTAGCGGCGTGATGTCGCTCATCATTATTTTGGTTTCAGGCCTGTTCATTGGCATGGTGCTGGGTTTGCAGGGTTTTGAAACCTTACAAAAATACGGTGCTGAAGAAACGATGGGCGTGCTGGTTGCGTTATCGTTGCTGCGCGAAATGGGGCCGGTTGTTACCGCCCTATTGTTTGCAAGTCGTGCCGGCTCTGCCATTACCGCTGAGATTGGCTTGATGAAAGCCACGGAGCAATTGAAAGCAATGGACATGATGGCAGTAAATCCTATTGCCCGCGTGGTGGCACCGCGTTTGTGGGCAGGCATTATTTCCATGCCGCTGTTGGCTGCGTTATTTTCAGCGATGGGTATTTTTGGTGGCTACTTAATTGCCGTATTGATGGTGGGCATTGATTCGGGCGTGTTCTGGAGCAATATGGAAGCGGCAGTAAGCTTCCGTTATGACGTGCTCAATGGTTTTGTTAAGAGTGTGGTGTTTGGTGTGGCAGTGTCAGTCATTGCCACCTTTGAAGGTTACGATTGCACGCCAACGGCTGAGGGTGTATCAGCGGCCACCACGCGCACAGTGGTGAGTTCGGCGTTAACGGTGTTGTTGTTAGATTTGATTCTGACAGCATTTATGTTGAGAGGGTTGTAGAAAATGGATCGCAAAACAATTGATCTTTGGGTAGGTATTTTTGTGTTGTTAGGTTTACTAGCGTTGGGTCTTCTCGCCTTTAAAGTGGG
The DNA here is from genome assembly GCA_031376425.1 of Betaproteobacteria bacterium. GTDB lineage: Bacteria > Pseudomonadota > Gammaproteobacteria > Burkholderiales > Usitatibacteraceae > JANMDR01. The sequence goes on along the minus strand of JANMDR010000302.1, from coordinate 29,834 downwards.
CAATCTTGGTGGTGAACGGGAAGCTAAGCTTTACCGTGTAGAAGCACGGTTTGATAATATCGGCGGCCTTAAATTAAAAGCACCTGTTAAAAGCGCGGGTGTGCTGGTTGGCCGCGTGAAGGGTATTCATTTTGACAACATTAAGTTTCAAGCCGTGGTGGATTTGGAGCTATACGAGCGCTATGAGTTTCCCAAAGATTCCTCTGCATCTATTTTAACTTCCGGTTTGTTGGGCGAGGTCTACATCGGCCTTGAACCGGGCGGTGATGATAAGAAGCTAGTCACTGGTGACCGCATAAAATTAGCGCAATCAGCCGTTGTTTTAGAACGCTTAATTGGGCAATTTATGTTGGGCAAAGCATCCGAAGCACCAGCAGCTTCGTCGGTCACAAAATAGTTGCTGTAAACCTTGGCGCGACGATTGCGTTAAATGGGTTCCACCCTTCATTTTTATGGAAAAAACATGTTTAAACGCTTTGTAATGACTTCACTCGCCGCAATCACTCTCGCTACAGCCGTTGGAAGCGTTATGGCAGCGGATATTGCGCCTGACGAATTGATGCGTAAAAACGTCACTGAAATTTTAGCGGGTATCAAAGCTGATCCTGGCCTACAAGCTGGCGATACGAAGAAGCTTGATAAGTTGGCGGAAGAAAAAGTCATTCCGTTTTTCAATTTCAATAAAATGACGCAGTTGGCCGTTGGTCGTGGTTGGAAAGAAGCCACCGACGCACAAAAAACCGCATTGACGAATGAGTTCCGTAATTTACTGGTGCGCACTTATTCCACACAAATGGCGCAGTTTCGTAATCAAACTATTGAAGTGAAACCTCTTAAAGGTGTTGTTGCTACAGACACCGAGGTGACAGTTAAAACCCTGATTAATCAACCAGGTGCGACAGGTATTCCTATTGACTACAGTATGGAAAAAGGCAAAGACGGTTGGAAAGTCTTTGATGTGCTAATCGACGGTGTATCTCTAGTAACAAACTACCGTAGCTCGTTTGGCAAAGAAATTCAAACCACCGGTATTGATGGTTTGATTAAAGTATTAGCCGATCGTAATGCTAAAAACGTTGCCAAGAAATAATCTGTTATCTTTTTAAAAGTATGCGCGCGCATGAACAAAGAATCACTCAAAATTGAAGGTGCATTAAATTTTGAAAGCATGCCGCGCGTGCTGGTGGCGACTGCTGAGTATTTGGCGCGTACCGATTTACCTGATGGTTTGTCGATTGATCTATCGGAAGTGCAGGAGTTTGATTCTTCAGCAGTGGCCTTGCTTTTGCACTGGCGTCGTGAGGCAGCAAAAATGCAGAAGATGTTGCGCTACATAAATTTGCCTAAAAATTTAACGGCACTGGCAGAGCTTTACGATGTGCAACAATTTGTGGAATGCCCGCTTGCGCAGGCCATGATGGAAACCGGAAAATTTACGGCTGTGGCTGTGGCAGATAGCGTAACGGAGCAAAATCAAAGTGTCGTATAAATAATGGCTGTATCGTCAACTGGTTCACGTTTTGCGGTAGAAATTTTAGACGTCAAAAAAAGCTTTGGACAATTCCAAGCGCTTGATGGCGTTTCATTCAACGTGGAACAGGGTGAATTTTTCGCACTTTTGGGTCCCAATGGTGCCGGAAAAACCACGCTAATATCGGCGCTTGCTGGACTCTCTAAACCCAGTGGTGGGTCACTGAAGGTAATGGGGTTTGATGTACGTTCGCAGTATAAACAAGCACGCCAAGCCTTGGGTATAGTGCCGCAAGAAATCGTATTTGACCCATTTTTTTCTGTGCGCGAAATTTTGCGGATGCAATCTGGGTATTTTGGTATTCGCCAAAATGACGCATGGATAAACGAGTTGCTCGAAAAATTATCGCTCACCGATAAAGCGGACAAAAATATGCGTGCTTTGTCCGGTGGGATGAAGCGTCGTGTGCTCGTGGCTCAAGCATTGGTACATAAACCGCCCGTAATTGTGCTGGATGAGCCAACAGCGGGTGTTGATGTTGAATTACGGCAGACACTGTGGGCTTTTGTCCGGCAACTGAATCAGCAGGGCCACACTATCTTGCTAACAACCCACTATTTAGAAGAAGCGCAGCAGCTCTGCTCGCGTCTGTGCATGATGAAGCAAGGCAAAGTGGTAGCCTTAGATACTACAGCCAATTTGCTGGCAGGATTTTCCGAGCGAGTGCTGCGTGTAGCATTGCAAAGCCAAGCGGAATTGCCAGCGGTGCTAGCGCAAAAGCTGATGAAGTTCGATGGTGCTTGGCATTATTTTTCGATAACGGCGTATCAAGAAGTAGAGGATATTTTAGCGCTGTTACGCACCCATAATGTTGGCATAGAAAAGCTCGAAGTCACAGAACCCGAGCTTGAAGATGTGTTTCTAAAAATTATGAAAAAGCACGAATTATGATCGCTTTTCAAACCTTACTCAAAAAAGAGATCCACCGTTTTTGGAAGGTAGCGTTTCAAACCGTTGCCGCGCCCGTGCTCACTGCCTTAATGTATTTGCTGATTTTTTCGCACGTGATGGCTGGGCAGAATGTACCCTCATTAGGCATGGGTGCCGGTGCAATTGGCATCACCTATGTCCAGTTTTTAATACCTGGCTTGGCGATGATGTCGATGTTGCAAAATGCCTTTGCTAATTCATCGTCGTCGCTCATACAATCAAAAATTACTGGCAATATTTTGTTTGTGTTGTTGCCGCCATTATCGCATTGGGACTTTTTTAACGCCTACGTGCTGGCATCTGTTGTACGCGGCTTAGCGGTAGGTTTGGGGGTGTTTTTCCTAGGCGTATTTGCCGCAGATTTGCCGCATTACAATTTTTTGTGGATTGTCGCCTTTGCAATTTTGGGCTGCACAATGATGGGTGCACTTGGCATTATTGCCGGACTTTGGGCGGATAAGTTTGATGAAATCGCGGCCTTTCAAAACTTCATTATTATGCCGCTGACATTTTTGTCTGGGGTATTTTATTCGCTGCAGTCATTGCCCGCGTTCTGGAAAACGGTGTCGCATCTAAACCCGTTTTTTTATCTAATTGATGGCTTTCGCTACGGTTTTTTTGGAACGTCCGATACATCGCCTTGGCTTAGTTTAAGTGTGGCGGCATTTAGTTGTATCGTGTTGGCTTCAATCAGCGTAGGCCTGTTAAAATCAGGGTATAAGTTACGTACCTAATACGTACCTAGCATGCACCCACGTAAGATGTACGCAAAAAAGGATTGAATGTGGTTACCCCAGAAGCAATTGAAGGCTATTTGCGCCGTGAGCTCGTCTGTGATCATCTAGCCGTCACCGGTGATGGCGCACACTTTGAGGCGACCATCGTCTCCGCCGCTTTCATCGGTAAATCGCGCGTAGCGCGACATCAAGTGGTCTACGCTGCGCTGGGCGATAGAATGCGCGCAGAAATTCATGCGCTCTCGATGAAAACGATTACGCCCGATGAGTGGGCCACGCACAATACTTAAAAGCGCATAAAAGTACGTAGTAGCACGTAACAGCGCGTAAAGTACGTTTTACCCAGCGTTTCACCCAATTCTGTCTGTATTTTGATGGCTTCCTATGTCCAGCTCGAATAGTATTACTTTGGCATTGTCCAAAGGTCGAATTTTTGAAGAAACTTTGCCCTTGTTGGCTGCTGCGGGTATTGTGCCCACGGATGATCCTGAACGCTCGCGCAAACTTATCATAGGCACCAATCGGCCTGAAGTTAGGCTAGTAATTGTGCGTGCGTCTGATGTGCCCACCTATGTGCAATTAGGGGCGGCCGATATTGGTGTGGCCGGGTTAGATGTGCTGCTTGAGCATGGCGGCCAAGGCTTATATCAACCGCTAGATTTAGGCATCGCCAAGTGTCGCATGATGGTGGCGTGTCGCAATGGTTTTGACTATGCTGCGGCCGTGCGTAGCGGTGCGCGTTTGCGCGTCGCCACAAAATACGTGCAAATTGCCCGTGAACATTTTGCGGCAAAAGGTGTGCATATTAATTTAATCAAGCTCTATGGCTCAATGGAATTAGCACCGCTTACAGACTTAGCAGAGACGATTGTGGACGTAGTTTCCAGCGGCAATACGCTTAAGGCAAATGATCTTGTAGCGGTTGAGCATATCTGTGACATTTCTAGTCGCCTAGTGATGAACCGTGCGGCTGCCAAACTCAAAAGATCGTTGTTAGAGCCTATTTTAGCGGCATTCTCTGGTGCAATCGCGGCTGAAGGTACTTCCGCGACGGCACAGCCGTAGAATGATCAGGCACGGGTAAAATAGCGCATTTCAGGCATGTAAATTAGCGATGAATATAAAAATTCTTGATAGTAAAAGTGTTGATTTTGCGCATAACTTAAGTGCGTTATTAGCATTTGAAACAGCGCAAGACGGTGCTACCGATGAAATCGTGGCGAAAATTTTGCACGATGTGCGCACCCAAGGCGATCGAGCCTTACTTGCGGCTACCGCTAAATTTGATCGCTGGATACCAACAGGCGCTAGCGATATTGAAGTGAGCCGCGCCACCTGTGTTGCGGCATTAAATGCTTTACCGGCGGCGTTACGCGAAGCCTTGGAGTTTGCGGCGGCGCGCATTACGGCATACCATGAGCATCAAAAACTATCTTCTTGGCAATACACCGAAGCTGACGGCACGGTATTAGGGCAAAAAATTACGCCACTTGATCGCGCTGGTTTATACGTGCCGGGTGGCTTGGCAAGTTATCCATCGTCGTTACTGATGAACGCTTTGGCGGCAAAGGTGGCGGGGGTGGGCGAGCTCATTATGGTCACCCCTACGCCGGATGGACAAGTAAATCAAACGGTATTGGCAGCAGCGGCTTTGGCAGGTGTTGATCGGCTGTTTCGCATCGGCGGTGCCCAAGCCGTGGCGGCCTTGGCATATGGCACCCAAAGCGTACCGGCAGTGGATAAAATTGTGGGGCCGGGCAATAAATTTGTTGCCGCGGCCAAGCGGCGGGTATTTGGTACCGTGGGCATCGACATGGTCGCAGGCCCATCAGAAATTTTGGTGATTTGCGATGCCACCACCAACCCGCGTTGGGTTGCGATGGATTTATTCTCGCAAGCGGAACACGATGAAATTGCCCAGTCTATTTTGCTATGCCCAGATGTCGCCTATATTGAGGCAGTGCGCTTAGAAATGGCGGCTTTACTACCAACTATGCCGCGTGCCGATATTATTGCGGCGTCATTGACGAATCGTGGGGCGCTAATCTTGGTGCGTGATTTGGCTGAAGCCTGCACAATTTCGAATCAAATCGTGCCGGAGCATTTGGAATTATCGGTGGCGGACCCGCAGGCTTTGTTGCCGCAAATTCGCCATGCTGGCGCAATATTTATGGGTAAATTTACGTCTGAATCATTGGGTGACTATTGTGCGGGGCCTAATCATGTTTTACCTACTTCACGCACCGCACGATTCTCGTCGCCATTGGGCGTTTATGATTTTCAAAAGCGCTCCTCAATCATTGATGTTTCAGCTCAGGGTGCACAAATACTGGGCAAAGTAGCGGCCACCTTGGCGCGTAGCGAGGGTTTGGAAGCACACGCCTTGGCGGCTGAATATCGCTTAAAGGACGCAGGTCGCGCCTTATGAGTGTTATGAGTAAAAATGCTATCCGTGCCGACATTGCTCAGCTTTCTGCTTATCACGTGCAAGCAGCAACGGGATTTCTCAAGCTCGACGCGATGGAAAATCCCTACGCGCTACCGGCAGAAGTGACGCCGGTGTTGCAAGCGGCGCTAATGGATGTGGCGCTCAATCGTTACCCCTCACCTGCCGCAGATGCCCTAAAAAACGGGATTCGTGAGGCAATGGGCATAGCCGCTGATCAAGAAATTATGCTGGGCAATGGTAGTGATGAAATTATTCAAATCATAGCGACTGCCTGTGCAAGTTTGCAAGAAGGCCAAGCCGCGACGATGTTATCGGTAGAGCCCGCGTTTGTCATGTTTAAGATGATCGCGCTTTACGCCAAAATGCACTATGTTGGCGTGCCATTACAAGCGGATTTTTCAATCGACGTTAAGGCGATGTTGCAAGCCATTGACACACATCGGCCAGCCGTCACCTTTATCGCCTACCCAAACAATCCCACTGGCAATTTATTTGCTGATGTGGATATACACACGATCATTAGCGCTGCCGACAAAATTGGCGGTTTAGTGGTGATTGATGAAGCCTACTTTGCCTTTTCTACGCGCACGTTTTTGCACCAATTGGGTCGTTATACTAATGTCGTGCTAATGCGCACGGTATCCAAATTAGGTTTGGCAGGATTGCGCCTTGGTATATTGATCGGTGCGCCGCAATGGTTAAATGAATTCGAGAAAGTGCGTTTGCCTTACAATATCAATGTGTATACGCAGGCGGCAGGTTTGGTAGCGTGCAAGCACTATCAAAGCTTTACAGCGCAGGCGGCACTTATTGTTAGAGATAGAGCGCTATTTGCTGCGGCACTAGCAGCGATAGATGGGGTAGAAGTTTTTTCTAGTGAAGCCAATTTTTTACTGATTCGTGTAGCTAATTCGCAACTGCTGTTTGAGTTTTTATTGAGCATGAAAATACTCTTGAAGCATACCGGTACAGGTCATCCCTTGATGCGCAACACCTTGCGCATTACAGTTGGCATGCCGGATGAAAATGCCCAGGTTATCGCTGCGGTAAAAGCATTTGCGGTAGCGTAAAATTTTTAACGTGCAAGCAAAGAGAAAGTTAAGTGAAGAAGCATATGGATATGGATAGGGATAGAACAGCAGAAGTCATCCGCAACACAAAAGAAACGCAGATTAGCGTGGCCGTTAACTTAGACGGCACAGGCGTGGCTAAACTCGATTCCGGCGTACCGTTTTTAGATCATATGATTGATCAAATTTGCCGCCACGGTATGATCGACATCACCTTGAAGGCGACGGGTGATTTGCACATTGACGCACATCATACGGTTGAAGATGTGGGCATAACCTTGGGTCAGGCATGGGCTAAAGCGCTCGGTGACAAAATGGGCATTCGCCGTTATGGGCACGCCTATGTGCCGCTTGATGAAGCGCTATCGCGCGTGGTGTTGGATTTATCTGGTCGGCCAGGATTGTTTTTTCATTGCGATTTTACGCGTGCGCGTGTGGGTGAGTTTGATGTGGATTTATGTATTGAATTTTTCCAAGGTTTTGTGAACCACGCGCTATGTACTCTGCACATTGATAATTTGCGCGGTGTAAACGCCCACCACCAAGCTGAAACTATTTTCAAAGCCTTTGGCCGTGCTTTGCGAATGGCTTGCGAGCATGATGCGCGCGCAGAAGGTATTATGCCCTCCACCAAAGGCAGCCTGTAGACCAGTATGAGAAAGCAACAGGTGATAGTGGTTGATTACGGCATGGGCAATTTGCGCTCGGTTGAAAAGGCGCTCGCGCATGTCGCTGATGCCAATACCACAGTGCGTATTTCTAGCCGGGTAGATGACGTGTTGGCGGCCGATCGCGTCGTATTTCCGGGGCAGGGCGCCATGCCTGATTGCATGCAGTATCTGCGTGAAAGCGGCCTGCAAGATGCGGTGTTACGTGCGGCGGCAACTAAGCCATTTTTTGGTGTATGCGTCGGCATGCAAATGTTGTTTGATATCTCTGAAGAAGGCCATACGCCGGGCTTGGGCTTATTTAGTGGTGCGGTTAAACGCTTTCGCCCCACCAACCCTACAAATAAAGTCCCGCACATGGGCTGGAATCAGGTGGTACCTACCGCTGCTGCCCATACGCATCCACTCTGGCAAAATGTAGCAGCTGGCGAGCGTTTTTATTTTGTGCATAGTTTCTATTGCGTCCCAACTGACCCCAAAGTCACTAACGCTGTGGCAGAGTATGAATTGCCGTTTTGTGCCAGTATTAGTCGCGGTAATATTTTTGCAACTCAGTTTCACCCAGAAAAAAGCCAACATGCAGGATTACAGTTATATAAAAATTTCCTACATTGGCAGCCCGCTTAGTTACCTTAGTTACCTAAACGCTTACCGCAACGCGCACCCTAACTCAACCCTATTTTGCAACTCATTTTCCAACTCAATTTGCCATGATAATTATTCCAGCCATTGATCTTAAAGACGGTGCTTGCGTACGCTTACAGCAGGGCGAAATGGATTCCGCTACGGTTTTTTCTGAAGACGCCGCCGCAATGACGCGACAGTGGCGCGATATGGGGGCGCAGCGTCTTCACGTGGTGGATTTAAACGGGGCCTTTGCCGGTAAGCCAAAAAATGCCGCTGTGATTAAGCAAATTGTTGCCAACGCTGGCGAAGATATGCCGATTCAATTGGGTGGTGGTATTCGTGATTTAGAAACCATTGAAGCCTATTTAGATAGCGGCATCAGCTACGTGATTATTGGTACCGCAGCGGTAAAAATTTCGGGTTTTTTGCATGAGGCTTGCGATGCCTTTCCAGGGCATATTATTGTTGCACTAGATGCAAAAGACGGCAAAGTTGCCACCGATGGCTGGTCAAAATTAACCGGCCATGATGTTATTGATCTCGCTGTACGTTTTCAAGATTATGGCGTGGAAGCCGTGATTTATACCGACATTGGTCGCGATGGCATGATGATGGGCGTCAATATTGATGCCACCGTAAAGTTGGCACAAGCCCTTACGGTACCGGTAATTGCCAGTGGTGGGCTAAATGGCATTGATGACATTAAACGCTTGATGGAGGTAGAAGCGGAGGGCATCATGGGCGCAATTACTGGCCGTGCGATTTATGAAGGGAAGCTTGATCTTAAAGCGGCGCTATCCTTGACGGCTAAAAAGTAATTTATGCTCGCTAAACGCATTATCCCCTGCTTGGATGTCAACAATGGCCGCGTAGTGAAAGGCGTGAATTTTCTAAATTTGCGCGATGCCGGTAATCCGGTAGAAATCGCTAAAAAGTATAATGATGAAGGCGCGGACGAAATTACCTTCCTTGACATCACCGCCACGTCTGATGCGCGCGATATGATTATTGATGTAATCGAGCGGGTAGCCGATCAAGTATTTATTCCACTTACAGTGGGTGGCGGGGTGCGTGAAGTAGCCGATGTGCGGCGCTTGTTGAACGCTGGGGCGGATAAAATTAGTATTAATTCCAGCGCAATTTCTAATCCAAAATTAGTTGCGGATGCGGCTGCTAAATTTGGTTCGCAAGCCATAGTGGTAGCTATTGATGCTCGTAAAAAGACTGACGCAAATGGGGGTATTGGTTGGGAGGTATTCACTCACGGCGGCCGTAAAGCCACCGGTTTAGATGTGGTTGAATGGGCAAAAAAAGTGACGGCATTAGGAGCGGGCGAGATTTTGCTCACCAGTATGGATCGCGATGGCACAAAATCTGGCTTTGATTTAGCGCTCACGCGCGCCGTGGCTGAGGCGGTAAGCGTGCCCGTCATTGCCTCCGGCGGCGTGGGTAATTTAGAGCACTTAGCCGATGGCATTATTGAAGGTAAAGCCGACGCTGTTTTGGCGGCCAGTATATTTCATTTTGGTGAATATACGATTCAAGAAGCTAAATTGCTCATGTACAACCGTGGCATAGAAATGCGGCTGTGATGGGTGGCGTAAACCTTAACCCGCAAGATAGCTTGTGGTTAGCGGCGGTAAAGTTTAATAGCGACGGCTTAATTGCTGCTATCGCGCAAGACGCCATCACCCATGAAGTGTTGATGTTGGCGTGGATGAATGCCGAAGCGCTAACGCAAACCTTGCTTACCGGTGATGCACATTATTGGTCGCGTTCACGTAAGGCGCTGTGGCACAAGGGTGAATCTTCGAGCAACTTCCAGCGCGTAAAAGAGTTGCGCTTAGATTGCGATGGCGATGCGCTCATAATGCAAATTGAACAAGTGGGCGGTTCGGCCTGTCATACAGGACGGCGGCGCTGTTTTTATCGGCGGCTAGAAAATGGTGATTGGGTCGTGACTGAGCCAGTCATTTCCACACCTACAGCACACTAATTTTGAAGAACGTTATGCCATTTACTAACATCTTAAGCCAGCTAGAACAAATCATCGAATCCCGCAAAGGTGCGCCGCGCGAAAGCTCCTACGTAGCAGCATTGCACGCCAAAGGTTTGAATAGCATTTTAAAAAAAATCGGCGAAGAAGCCACTGAAACCGTCATTGCTGCTAAAGGCGGCGCGCGCGAGGAAGTGATTTATGAAACGGCGGATTTGTTGTTTCACACAATGGTCTTATTGAGCCATCAGAATATCAAGTTTGAAGAAGTGCTGGCGGAACTTGCACGCCGCGAAGGTACTTCCGGTATTGCTGAAAAAGCGAGCAGAGGATAAAAGCATGACCAACGACACTATTTTTGGCAAAATTCTGCGCGGTGAAATTCCTAGCCGTAAAGTTTATGAAGACGATGAAATTTTAGCTTTTCACGATATTAATCCCGTGGCGGAAGTACATTTTTTAATTATTCCTAAGAAATTTATTCCATCTTTGATGGAAGTTACGGCTGAAGATGCGCCAGTTTTAGGGCGGATATTGGCATTAGCGCCCACGCTAGCTCGTGAGCAGGGGTTGACTGCCGGTTTTAGAAGTGTGATTAATACGGGTGTGATGGGGCGGCAGGACGTGTATCATTTGCATTTACACGTGTTTGGCAACCGGCCAGAATCATCGTCGCTACGCGTGATGTAAGTTGCGCGGCATTGAAATTATTTAAAGTTTAGGAGAAATATCATGGGTTCATTCAGTATTTGGCATTGGTTGATTGTGGCGTTGGTGGTGGTGGTTATTTTTGGCACCAAAAAGCTACGTAATATTGGCGCAGATTTAGGCGCGGGGGTGAAGGGTTTTAAAGACGGCATGAAAGACACTGATACGCCTGCTAAACCCGCAGAGTTGACATCTGCTGCCCCAGTGGCAAATGAGGCCGAAGTAAAAGACAAGCAAAAGTCATAAGACCGCTGCTGCTGCATGTTTGATATTGGCTTCTCAAAGCTGTTACTGATTGCCCTAGTCGCCCTTGTGGTGCTTGGGCCAGATCGCCTACCAAAGCTCGCGCGTACTGCGGGGCATTTGTTTGGGCGTTTGCAGCGTTATGTGGCCACAGTTAAAGCCGACATAAATCGGGAAATGCAAAGCTCCGATTTGCAAAAAGTGAAAGAAGATTTTCAGGCGGCGGCAAAAGATATTGAACAATCAGTGCAAGCATCGCAAACCCAAATTCAGGAAAGCATGCGCAGCATTGAGGCGGATTATGCTAAGCCTGATGTAAACGCGACTATTGCGCCAATAGACCCAGCCACGAGTGTAGTCCCGAGTGCAGACGCCGCGCTGCTAGAAATGCATGCGCTAAACCTGCCCGCTGATTACCTACCGCCAACTGCAATTGCTGCTGAGAAGGCTGAACCAACAATGACTGCATCAGGATTGCAGCGCTTTGATTTAGGGTTGGAGCCCTTGCGCAAAGTGCCAGACAAAATACCAAACACCCAGTCAAATAGCGTTAGTGGTGATAGTGTGCGCCAACTTGCAAGCGCATGAGTAACGAAGAAAATGGCACTAGTGCCGGGGTGCAAGACAGCTTTATCTCTCACTTAGTCGAATTACGCGATCGCTTGGTAAAGGTGCTTGGTGTTTTCGGCGTCATCTTTTTAATTTCGTTTTTTTGGCCAACATGGTCAAGAATTTATACCTTATTCGCCAAGCCCTTGATGGCAGCCTTGCCTGCGGGCGGGCAAATGATTTCAACTGACATCGTGAGCGTATTTTTAGTGCCGATGAAGATATCGGCCTTAGCCTCATTCTTAGTCATGTTGCCCTTTGCGCTTTACCAAGTTTGGGCGTTTGTCGCGCCGGGCCTCTATCAACATGAAAAGCGCTTAGTTATACCCTTGGTATTTTCAAGTACTGTGCTATTTTTTGTTGGTATGGCGTTTGCGTATTTCCTCATTTTCCCAATGGTGTTTAAGTTTATGGCTTCCGTCGCACCCGAAGGTGTGGCGTGGATGACGGATATTGATAAATATTTTGGTTTCGCGCTATCGATGTTTTTAGTCTTTGGTTTCACCTTTGAAGTACCAGTGATTGTCGTTGTGCTAGTGCGCATGAATATTGTGACAGTACAAAAGCTGGCCGAGCTAAGACCCTATATGGTGGTAGCAGCGTTTATACTGGGTGCTATCTTTACGCCTCCCGACGTTGTTTCGCAGTTAGCGCTAGCTATTCCCTTATGCATATTGTATGAAATTGGCATTATTGCGGCCAAGGTAATTGGCCGATCAAAGGTGGATGATAAATCCACTAAAGAATCCAAAGATGATCTGAAGACGCCTTAATAACGGCGCTTGATAGGTTGGTAAACGCTAACTTCGTGATGAGCGATGTTGATAGAAAAAGCGCATGCCACTGGCTACAAAGTAGGCAATATGCTTGATGCCTTTTTTACCTGCGCCGCCACCTGCATGAATAATTTTGCAATTGGGCTCACGCACCACATTGCCGATTTTTGCCAACCGCATACTTAAATCAAAGTCTTCAAAATATAGAAAATAGCGTGCATCAAAGCCTTTTGGTTCTAGGCGGTTGACTGCGCCTCGGCGCAGCAGCATAAACGCACCGCTGACGATGACTAGATTATCTAGTGGCGCATCGAATGCAACATCGCGATATTCATAGTCCGCGAGCCGTTTTTGCATCCACCGAGGTAATTTATCCAATAAACTAGCCGGCGCAAAACCACGTAAAAACAATACAGCCAAACTCGGCATACGTTTCGCCAAATATAGCGGTTTGCCCTCGGGCGATTTCGCCACAGGGGAAAGCAACGCAACATCTGGCCGTGTTTGTAGGCATAGCAAACCTTGCATTAAGCAATCGCTGTCCATTTCCACATCAGGATTGAGCACCAGATGATAGGGCGCGTTACTCGCCAGAAGTGCTAAATTATTAGCAGCGCCATAGCCAATATTGCCGTGGCCGTGCACCCAAGTTATGGTCAAATTAGGCTGGTTTGGCAGCACTAAATTAAGATATTCAATGCGCTGAGGATTCGCTAAATTAGTGTTTCTACCGGCAGCATTTGCGGTGTTGGCGGGCATGGCAAGCGTCGCTGTAGCGTTATCAATTAAACTCAATGTCGCGTGTGCAAGCGCACCCTGTGCCGCCGCGTAGGCGACAGCCGCCGCCACAGTATCGAGCGTGCGGCTAAGCACCGGCATAGGCGTGTGGTAAAGCACAATAGAAATGGATAAATCAGGAATCAAAATATTTTTGTAGGGTTTGGTTGCAACTCAATGCGCGATTTTGGTACTAACACGCACTAAGTTAATAGGCATTGACCGACTTCTCTGGGATAATCTAGCCTGTGAAAAGTGCAATACGTGTGATTTACTGTTTCCAGAGCATTCGCTTTGGAGCATTCGTTTCGAAGCACTAAAATACCAAAGCATCAAAGTATAAGGGTTAAGTTTGAATATTTCTGATTGTCGCGTGGCCATTGTTTGTGATTGGCTGGATAAGTATGCCGGTTCTGAACGGGTATTGGCGCAAATTATTGCGCTATTTCCGCACGCCACCTTATATTCACTGGTCGATTTTGTGCCCTTGGCGGAGCGGCATTTTTTACAGCAAAAACCGGTAACTACTACTTGGCTACAAAGGCTACCGTTTGCACGTAAGCATTTTAGAAAATATTTACCGCTCATGCCAGCAGCCATCCGTAGTCTTAATTTGCGCGACTATCAACTTATCTTATCAAGCTCGCACGCCATCGCTAAAAACGTGCAAACCCACGCGCAGCAGCTCCATATTTGCTACTGCCACACACCCATGCGTTATGCGTGGGATATGCGAGCGCAATATCTCAAAGATTATCATTTGGAATTAGCGCCCAAGCGTTGGTTGGCGAATTGGATTTTGAATTATTTGCAGCGCTGGGATAAGGCTGGTGCCGATGGTGTGCAGCAGTTTATTGCCAATGCTGAAAACGTTGCAGGGCGCATAAGGCGGGCTTACGGGCGAGATGCGACGGTTATTTTTCCGCCGGTAGAAGTAGTGCAGCTTGCCTCCGCACCCAGCGCTGCTCCTACGGTACCTGCAAACGCCGTGCGCGGTGATTACTACATCACCGTATCGCGCTTGGTGCCGTATAAGCGCGTGGATGTGCTGGTGGCGGCCTTTGCCACCCTGCCACAAGATCGGCTACTGGTGATCGGTCAGGGTGAATCGCTTGCGGCATTAAAAGCGGTAGCCACAGCCAATGTAGAATTTTTAGGCTTTGTGGATGACGCTACGATGCAAAGCTTGGTTGCCAACGCCAAAGCCTTTGTTTATGCGGCTGACGAAGATTTTGGCATTTCGCCAGTCGAAGCACAAGCATTAGGAACACCAGTGATCGCCTTTGGGCAAGGTGGTAATTTAGAAACGGTATCGGCTAGCGCCACGGCACCCACTGGCTTATTTTTTGCCGAGCAAACTGTGGCGAGTGTGGCTGGGGCAATTCTTAAGTTCGCAGCGCTACAATTGACTGAGCAGGCCATAAAATCAAGCGACTGCAAGCGTCATGCCGCCACTTTTTCGGCGGAAAATTTTCGCGTGCAATATCGCCATTTTGTTGAGACAGCATGGGCAAGGTTTAATGAAAAACTGGTGGCACAGTCATGAACCGCCGCACAGTATTGCGTGAAAACGCGGGTGTTTTAGAACATTCATTCCGCTTGTCTGATCCATTATTATTGGTGCTTGTCGCCTTCATAAGTTACGTGGCGCAGTTTGAAGAATGGTGGATGCCCTTGCATTACCAATATGCTTTAGTCGTTATTTTTTTTGCAACGGTAATGGTGTTTCCATTTTTTCGTATTTATCGCGCCTACCGTGGCGATTCGCTGTGGACCGAGATTCAGACCATTTTTCGCGCATGGCTATTTGTACTGGCGGCATTAGCCATATTGGTGTTTATGACCAAGACTGGCTATATGTTTTCACGGCAATGGATTGGTACGTGGAGTATCGCTAGTTTTGCCGTATTGGCTCTATATCGGATCGGCCTGCGCAATGTTCTGCGCCAAGCCCGCAAGCGCGGTTATAACCAACGGCATATCGTGATTGTTGGCGCGGGTAAATTAGGGTCAGAAGTAGCGCGTCGTATCAATCGCGCACCGTGGACAGGGTTGCACGTCGCGGCATTTTTCGATGATGATACAGCTCGTGAGGGCGAAATTATCGAAGGCATAGAACTCATTGGCCATATTGATAAACTCAATGATTATGTAGAGCTAAAGCGGGTAGATCAAGTATGGCTGACCTTGCCGATGCGAGCGGAAGACCGTGCTAAGGAAGTACTGGCGCAGTTAGTACATAGCACTGCCGAAATCCGTTTTGTACCGGACATTTATAATTTTCAGTTGCTCAATCATTCGATGACAGAAGTAGCAGGATTACCGGTGATTAACCTTACCGAGTCCCCCATGAATGGGATTAACGCGGTAATTAAAGCGGCTGAAGACATTTTATTAGCCAGTATTATTTTGCTGCTTATTTCACCGTTGCTTCTACTGATTGCGATTGGGGTGAAGCTTTCCTCCCGGGGGCCAATCTTATATTTTCAAGAGCGCGTCACTTGGAATAATGAGCGTTTTCGCATCATTAAATTTCGTACCATGCCCGTCGATGCGGAAGCCAAGAGTGGCGCAGTTTGGGCTAAAGAAGGGGAAGACCGAGCAACAGCATTTGGTGCGTTTTTACGTCGCTTTAGCTTAGACGAATTGCCGCAATTTATTAATGTGTTACGCGGCGAAATGTCCATCGTTGGCCCGCGTCCTGAACGTCCTACCTTGATTGAGCAATTCCGTAGTCAAATTCCCGGCTATATGCAAAAACACTTGGTAAAAGCGGGCATTACAGGCTGGGCACAGGTAAATGATTTGCGCGGCAACAGTGACCTGACCAAGCGTATCGAATATGATTTGTTCTATATCGAAAATTGGTCACTGTGGTTTGATCTACGCATCATTGCGCTCACCGCAATTAAAATGGTTTTTAGCAAAAATGCCTACTGAGAACGCGCCTCCCTTATTGCCAGACCTGCCGATGCAGCCGTCGAAAAGCCTTGTATTTAGGGTGTTTTTCTTGTTTTTGATCGGTCTCAGCGCTGCCTTTAGCCTTGCCATTTTACGTGCGCATTCAGGGCCGCTGTTTGCGACGAACACGCCGTTAGTGTTAACCGGAGAAAGTCTAGCGCTTACGAATGGTTTGCGTCTTGCCGAAAATAAACTAGCGGAAGGCGTGGTACCACAGTTTGGCAAAACCCTAATTATCGCGCGCCCTAGCGAAGATGGAAGTGCAGTGGTAGCGCTGAAATTGCCAGCACAGGTAGCGCTAAATTATAGATATGTAGAGGCTGTTATTAATGGTGGTATAGCGCAAGGTGGTGTGGCGTTTATATGGCGTGGTGGCGCGTTAAAGGACAAAGTACGGCAACGCGCCATCCCCTTTGCTGGTGCGACGGCGCTACCAATCGCGATAGAACCCAGCGAAGGTTGGACGGGCGAAATTATTGGCGCGGCCTTACAACTGAATGGCCCGTTCACTGCACCAATCGAAGTTGAGTCTGTCACCCTGAGTGCGCCCAGCCTTGCGGCAACGGCGCAGCGCTTGCTAAGAAGTTGGTTTAGTTTTGAGACTTGGGACAATAGCTCGATTAATTTCTTGTATGGTGGGCCAATTGATCTGGCTCATCCACTGCCGCTCTATTTATTCTTTGGATTATTGGTTTCTTTGGGGCTTTTTTTCTTTCTTACCAAAGATGGCAGAATGGCTGGAGATGCTCGTATTTATTGGCTATTGCCGCTGTTGTTTTGGTTGGTCGGTGATTTGCGATGGCAGGTGAGTTTGCTGCAACAGGCAAAAATAACGGCAGCCACTTTTTCAGGAAAATCAAACGAAGAAAGGCATTTGGCGGCGGAAGATGGGCGTCTTTTTAAGCTTATGCAAACCTTCGGTACCAAAATGCCAATAGCAGACAAGGCAGCCAAAACCGGCTACCGTGTTTTTGTATTTTCCGATGATGAATATACGCGCGCTCGCGCTGCCTATCATTTGTATCCACGCAATACATTTGCACTACCCGGTGTAACTGATTTATTGCCCGCAAAGTCCTATCAGACCGGCGACTACATTGCTTTGATTGATAAAAAAGAGGTGCGCTTTAATCGCCAAACTCAAACCTTAAATTGGGGTCAGGCGGAAAGTGTTGGCGTGGAACTGCTCCATTATGAGAATGGCAACGGCTTGTTTCGTGTAGGTGTTGCTCTAAGTAGCCCCGCGATACCCGCCATGTCTTTGCCCACCAGTAGTCCATCAGCACCAACCGGTAAATAGGGATCCCAATGATGACAATTTTTGGATTGCTACTCTCTATTTTGGTGCCAACGCTATTGGGTATTGCGGTGGTACGTCTGCAACTGCGCCAACGTCCACCCAACGAGCCGCACGAGCCAAGTTTAAATTGGTCCTTTGTGATTGGCTACGGCGGTATCGTTGGTGCACTACTGGCTACGATACTGATGAGGGTAGCGTCGCTGCTTGGCGTCGCTTGGAATTTTTGGCTGCTCTGTGCGCTTATGTTGGGTTTAGCAATTTTGCTGCATTTAATCTCGCAAAATAATCGCCGTGGCACCGTGGTGTCGATTACAGAAGAATCGTCGGCTACCCTAGTTACCACACCTCCTGAAGCATGGCTTAAATGGTTGTTCTACGGCCTTTTGGCATTATTAGTTTTGCGCTTTCTCAATTTGAGCGTTGAAGTGCTGCAGCGACCACTGTATCCGTGGGACGCGTGGACGCAATGGGCAACGAAAGCGAAAGTATTTTTTGAATATAAGGGCTTGGTATCCTTCGCCACGTTGGATAGCTATCTATTGGCTGATGCCGCCGCTGTGTACACCGATGCCGCCCCTACTTATCCGCCTACCGTGGCCATTCTGCAAGCCTTTAGTGCGCTAAGCATCGGTCGCTTCGATGATGCCCTCGTGAACGTACCTTGGCTTAGCTGTTGGGTATTCTTGTGCTGCGCATTTTATGGTCAGGCACGCAATTGGGGTTTATCGGCAACGGCAGCAATATTAGCAACCTATGCGCTTGGAAGCTTGCCATTTATAAACACTCACGTGGCTCTAGCCGGATATGCGGAACTGCATATGGCAACCGTTTTTGGCTTGGGCGCGATCGCCTTCTTTAGTTGGGCTAAAGGAGGGGCGAATAATAGTTCCAAAGGAAATAATCATAATAAACGCCAATTGCTCTTGGCGATTTTCTTACTTCTTGCCTGCTTGGAAATTAAACGCCCCGGTGTCTTTTGGTTGCTTTCGATTCTGCCTGGTGTATTGGTCTGGTGGCGGCCGCGATTAGGATTGGCGGTGCTCGCTACGAGTGCCATAGTGCTCGTTGTTGCGGCATTCGTATTCGCGAAATCAGGTGCAACCATCGCTGGCTTTCGCATTGGTCAGGACTTGACTGATGTGTCGTTGCCGATAATTCAAAATACTTTTTTGATGGGCAATTGGAATCTTTTATTTTTCCTAGGCTTAGCTATCATGATTGTTGCATGGCGCTCGTTATTACAAGGCGTGTTTGCAGTATTGACGGCTGTCGTTTTCGCCGGGTGCACATTTTTGTGTATCGTATTTTATTTCCGCATTTCTGCCTATGTATCTGACTTCACCACCATTAACCGTGCAGTTGTCCATTTAGTGCCGGTGTTAGTATTTTATTTTGCTACCTTGGCATGGGCGCGGGTGCAGCAACTAGGTACGATGCCTACTGATCATTTAGATTTTTATCGGGAACGGATGCAAAACCCGCAAGATATAAAAGATGCGCGAAACGCAAAGATCGGCACGCAAACTAATGGCGACGTATCGACTACCGCTATCGTGAGTTGATGAAAATACTGATCCTTAAGCGGGATAAGCTTGGCGATATATTACTGACTACTCCCTTATTCCGCGTATTACGCAATGCGCTGCCGGAAGCTGAAATTCATTTGCTTGCACCTGATTACAACGCATGGGTAGTCAGTGATAATGCGGCACTTAATACGCGTTGGGTTTATGGTCGAGTGCGTACCGGTAGGCGCGTAAATATTGGCGCGGCCATTGGTCAGGTAAAACTGTTTTATGATTTGAAGCGCCAAAACTTTGATCTAGCTATTGCCGCAGGCGGTGAGCATTCGCCACGCGCAATTAGCCGTTTATTGCACGTAGGTGCTGCACGCAATATTGCCTATGTTGATGCCACGCAAAATAAGCTTTCGCCGCGTTTGACTGATCCTCAAACCGTACCGTTGTGGTCGGTGCATGAAACCAGAAGGCTAGCGAATTTACTTCTGCCGTTGGGGATAGCCGTACCAGATAAATTACCACACCCAGAATTTACGCCGCCACTTAGCGCCACTATTTTTGCGCAAAACTGGCTTAAGGCTGAAGGACTTAGCGCGGGCGGTTTTGTAGTGCTTGGGCTTGGCTCGCGACGGCGTAAACGTCAGCCCAGCGCGGCGCAAATCTTACGCTGGGCCGCGTGGATAAAGCGACATTACCAACTAGATTCAGTGCTGCTTTGGACGCCGGGTAAAATCGACGACCCGCTGTACCCAGGTGATGACGATGTGGCGCAACCCATACTAGACGCGAAAGTGCCCTATATCCATGCGTTTCGAGGCGAGCTCATCAATGTAATTGCTATCGTGTTTGCGGCCGCAACGTCGGTGTTTCCCGATAGTGGGCTGATGCATTTTGCCGCAGCAAGTCCAGGGGGTGTATTGGGACTGTTTGCCGATACGGTAAAAAGCCCTAGCCCAGAACGCTGGGGGCCGGTGGGCCAGCGGGTGGATTATATCGAAGCTAAAACCACGATTGCGGATGTGGACGACACAATCGTGGAGGAGCGTTTAACGCGTTTGCTCGATAAACAGAAATGTGGCACCTTCAATACTACCAATTAGCGGCGTTTGTAACGCTTGAAGCCTAGCGACGTTTATAAAGCTGCGGATTTAGCGCGGCGTCGTTATACATTTTGTATTGACGATAGCTTTTATAGCGACCGTGCCCAGTCACGCAATCAGCAATTAGCGCATCTAGGCAACCGGCTAAATCAGTACGCTGCTCGTGTAAACCGTGGAGTTTTTCGCGGCATTTCTCACGATGACTCTCATCAACATCTGTGCGCATGGTCTGCGCTGCCATCGCGTTAATTTTTAGAGATAAGATAGATAATCTATCCACCATCATGCCTGCCGTTTCGGCATGCAAAGGCGCGTGATGATTCACATAGGGCTTTAAGGCCATCAATAAGAGATCATCGAAGTGTTCCACGGCATCGTTGCGGCTTTGGTTGTAGCTATCAATCGCACGTTTATTTGCAGCAATTTCAGCATCCGCCACATGACGGCGACGCGCTAAGTCTTCTTCATCCCAAAGCAATGAATTATAGCGATGATTAATTTCAATCCATTTCCAGCAGCTATGCTCAAATTGCGCATAACGAGGCGTGAGCGCTCTCGCCCAATTTGGCACGCGTAGGCATGAATCTTGAAAATTGGTAATGGGTGCGGCGTAAGCAGCGTCTTGAAAGGTGTCAATTATATTCATGAACTTAGAAGTTTTGCTTTCTCAATTGCAAAGACGATACTTTATCCCAAACTGAATCGAAACCCGCACCATTTTTGGCATTCTCTGCTATTAATCCCCCAAAAGCCGAATAATTTTGTAACCAATTGAGTGGTCGCTTGAAAAGTGATGTTTGATAACGTTCTGGAAGCTCGCTTAACACCAGTGGTTGAAATTGGCTATCGTGATTCAAAAGTGCAGTTTCTGCATACAATTTTGTTGGCCCAGGCCCAAATAAAGTGATTGCTGGCGTCTGGGTGAGACGGGCAAGGTGGGCAATACCGGTATCGGGTGCAACTAAAAACGCCGCGTTATTCAATAAATGCCACATTTGGCCTAAATCGAGTTTGCCTACTAGGTTAATGTGCGATTCACGAACACCGCAGTTTTCGAGTAAATGGGTCTCATTTTTACCCGCACTCCAAACAACCTGAATACCAGAATCAGTGATTTTCTGTGCCAACTTCGCCCAATTTGCGCCTGTCCAGAATTTTTTAGGGTTTGATGCGCCAATATGCAGCACGGCATACTGTGCCACCCCCTGTAGCGCAGCCGTAGCGGCCTCCCCTAAGCCACCGACAGGCGCAGGCCATACAGATAAGGGGGCAGCGGCTGCAGCACGGATTGCAGGCGCTAATGACGCAAAAATATTAGGCAGCGACATTGGTGCATCAGGCCAGTGACGCTGCTCATCCAAAGGCCATGTTTTATAGCGATCACCGCCAGAAAAGCCAATGATCCAACGTGCTTCACAAGCTGCCGCATGCCAAGCATAGCGATTCTCGCCCGGCACAATTGCCAGGTCAAAGCCATCTTGTGCCTGTGCTGCACGCAGCAGATTATCAATTGATCCGCGACCTTTTGCATCAAAGGGCAGCGCTTGAACACCAAATGGTAATCCGCTATAAATTGGCACCTGACTCCACGGCATAGCTACCGTAATACTGGCCGTTGGAAATGTGCCACGTAGTCTAGCCAATAGTGGCGTTAGCATCATGGCATCGCCCAAAAACAATTGGTGAATGACCAAAATTGAACGGACATTAGGTGCGAGCTGGCGCTTTTTAAATCGTAAAAATCGCTGCTGTAGCGCCAAGGTGGCAATGAGCGCCTGGCCTTCTTTAAAAAATAGCTGGCCGTGGCTCGATTCAACAACGCTAGGCATCATGTTGCGGATTTGCCCTGCGCCGCACGCTGGAACAGTGTTTCCATTTTATCGACCATAATAATGTCACCAAAGCGTGATTGCGCACGCGATAGTGCTGCCGCGCTCAAGCGCGTGCGTAGCGCCACATCAGTGCGCAGCAGGGTGATAGCCGCAGCGATTGCCGCGCTATCTTTGTATGGCACCATCAAGCCTGTTTCGTTGTTGCTCACAATTTCATCCACGCTGCCGACGGGTGTGGCAATTACGGCTAAACCACATGCCATGGCTTGCATTAAGGCTTGTGGCACGCCTTCGTTGGCATAGGACGGTAATACAAAGCAATCAAAGGCGTTTAGCGCAATTTCTACATCGCCCAAATTGCCGGTCATAGAAACCCTTGTACTTAGGCCATCTGTATCAATTTTTTGCTGCAAAGCCGCAGTTTGTGGGCCATCGCCAACGATCAAGCAATGTACATCATCAGGTAAGTTTTTTATGGCATCCAGTAAATAGGTGTGCCCCTTCCAACTTCGTAAAGTGGCGACAATACCCACCACAAAAATATCCTTTTTTGCGTCAAAAAAACGCTGCCGCGCCGCATTTTTACCGGCCTCTGACAAAGGGCGGTAGCGCGACAGATCAATACCCGTTGGCACTGATTGCACGCGATCTGCCGCTAAACCCATTGTGTTGATTAATTGTTCACGCAGGCGCTCGCCCGTTGTCGCGGTGAGGGTAGTAGCACGTTGATATAGCCAGCGGCTGGCAAAATTATTGGGGATAGGTGATGAAATATGACGAGTGCGCACAATGGCTGGCGGGTTTTTTAGTGTTGCACACGCAATAGCCGCCAACCAACTATCGGTTGAGCTATGGGTATTGATGACATCCACAGGGTTCTGTTTAAGCCAAGTGCGCAGAGCCAATAATGCTCGCAACCCCTTTTTCTCAATATCTAGGCATACCGTAGAGATGCCCGATTTAACGGCCTCACGGGCAATATTGGATTGTGCTGGCGTGATTAAAGTAACGCGATGCCCACGTTTTAAGGTGCCATGAATCTCCGTTAAAATGCGAATTTCTTGGCCGCCCCAACCACATGAAGACTCGGTGTGTAATATGTTTAGAGTCTTCATGTGGTTTCGTACGCCTGACATGAAGACTCAGTGTGTAATATGTTCAGAGCCTTCATATGGACTCAGTGTGTAAAATATTTAGAGTCTTCATAGCACTACCGCGCCTTGTGAAAACTGCAGCCGATGCAAATTAGCATACGCGCCACCTCGCGCTAGCAATTCGGCATGCGTGCCAATCTCTGCAATTTTGCCTTGTTCCAATACCACAATGCGGCTTGCACGTTCAATCGTCGAGAGTCGGTGTGCCACGACTAAGGTGGTGCGGTTAAGCATGAGTGTATCCAGTGCGGCTTGCACCGCGCGCTCAGATTCGCTATCCAAAGCAGATGTCGCTTCGTCGAGCAACAATATCGGCGCGTCTTTTAAAATAGCCCGCGCAATCGCAACGCGTTGGCGTTGCCCACCTGAGAGCCGCGACCCATTTTCACCGATTACGGTTTCAAAGCCCTGCGGCAGTAGATTTATAAAATCAAGAGCATGCGCGGCCGTGGCGGCAGCGATAATATCGCCCATGCTCGCATTGGCTCTGCCACCGTACGCAATATTTTGCGCCACGCTGGTATTGAACAAAATTACGTCCTGACTCACTAGCGCTATTTTTTCTCGCAATGCCGTTAGTGCAATATTTTCAATAGGCACACCGCCTAATAATATTGCTCCGGATGATGGCAAAAAGAAACGCGGTAATAAATTTATTAAGCTCGTTTTGCCGCCGCCTGAACCGCCAACAAGCGCGATCGTTTCGCCGGCATTGATGGTGAGATTAAAGTCATCTAACGCTGGTTTTTGTTGTGCAGGGTAGCTTAAGCTCAAATTATGGAAGCTTAGGGTCGCGTTTGCAGTAGCCTTTGAAGTGGCGCTTGAAGAAGCACTATTTTCAGTCTTCTCCAAGGTGGCAGCATTGTCTACTTCAACTGGGCTGTCGATTAAACCGTACACACTTTCCGCTGCGGCGAGGCCGCGCTGCAATTGCTCACTCACGCTGCTTAGTCCTTTAATTTGTGGCACTAATGCGCCAGCAGCCACTAAAAATGGAATCAAGGCACCAGCGGTCATGCCAGTGCCAAAACGAGGGCTAATGGCTAGATAAACAATAATTGCAATGGCAGTTGCCACAATAATATGGGTAAACGGTGTAGATGCTGCAGCGGCCATGCTCTGCTTCATATTTAAGCTACGAATGCGCGCAGCGGCAGCATTAAAACGCGCTGCCTCTTGTGCTTGACCGCCGTAAATGCGAATAACCTTTTGCGCCGATAAAGTTTCTTCCAGCACATCTGTAATTTCAGCATTGGCATGTTGGCTTTGACGGCTAATTTTTCTTAAGCGCCGACTAAACGCGGTGACGATAAGCGCCAAAATAGGCACGGTGGTAAAAGTAATAAGAGTGAGCTTCCAATTGATGATGAACATTGAAACTAAGATGGTAATCAACGTGGCGCTACCGCGTACCAAAGCCGTAATACTCGATGTTGCAGCAGATTGTAGCCCAACCACATCATTCGTAATTTTCGACATCAAGGTGCCGGTAGTGGTTTCATCCAGCGCCGAAATAGGCAATTGCAATACCCGTGAATACATCGCATTACGGCAATCAAGAATAACCTTATTGCCAACCCACTGCATACCGTAGCCTGCGGCAAATTGCGAAACGCCACTTACAAAAAATATGCCGATGATGCCGAGTGCGGCTACAACCGCATCGCGTTCTGAGCGCTGGGTCATTAAGGTTTCGAGCATATGATTTAAAAATAGTACGAACGATCCCTCAACAGTCCCGCCGATGATCATCGCGAGAACCGCGCCAAAAAAGGCGAGTCGATAGGGTTTTACTTGACGCAAAAGCCGTATATAGAGCTGGCGGCTGTTGCTAATTGCAGTTGTTGGTGGTGTATATGCAGGCACGAATATATTCAGGATGATTTTTGGGAGGTTTTAGCTAGTAGTAGCGATTTATAAAGCGCCACATATTGCTGCGCCATCGCTTCTAAGGTAAATGGTGCCACAGTTTGGCGTGCAGCTTCGCCCATTTTTTGTGCATGGCCTAAATTTTGTGCGCATGCTTCTATTTGTTGGGCGAGTGTGGAAAAATCAAGGGCATTGCACACATAACCATTTCGCGCTGATTCAATCAATTCTGCCGCGCCTGATGTAGTGCTGGTAATCACCGGCAAACCACTTGCCATTGCCTCAAGACACACATTGGGAAAAGGATCATACAAAGTGGGTAGCACGAGCAAATCGGCGGCACCATAATAGGGTCTTACGTCATTAATACCACCGACGAAGCGCACGCGGTTTGCAATCGACAACTGTTGCGCTAGCGCTTGATAACGCGACCGATGTTTGTCTTCGCCTACCACCACGGCATAAAAGTGCTTTGGCAGTTTTTGCAGCGCTTGTAATAGTGCACCCACACCCTTGCGCATAAAGCCTGAGCCTACGAACAGGCAAATACGCGCATCTTCGGCAATTTGCAGAGTTTGGCGCAGTGATTGTCTATGTTGGTCGCGCAGGGCAGGGCTAAATCTTTGCGTATCTACACCACTATAAATTAGGGTGAGTTTTTCAGCAGGTATCTTGAAGTTTGCCAAAATTTCTTGGCGCACCATCTCAGAATTACAAATCACCCGTCGTAATTTAGGGCTTTCAAACATCGCCCGTTCAGTGGCTAGCAGGTAGCGATGTAAGGGATTAAACTTTACCGCTGCTCGCGCCAAGGCGCTTTGTGCCCCTGCGCGGTACCGTAACCATTGCGCGTGCACACCATCGCCAGCGCGATATACATCGCAACCGACAATGCGTTCGTGCGATTGCACTAAATCATAATTTGCCGTGGCGATATATTGGCTAACCGCAACAGCAAAACCACGCTCTCGCCCCACAGAGGTGAAGTATTTTGGATTAATAATATGCTTGGAAACACACGTATTAGCTGCGTCTTGGGGCCAATGCCGTGTAATTATAGTCAACGTAGCGCCCGTATTGGCTAGTGCATCTACTGCAGAAACTACAAACTTTTCAGCGCCGCCGAAGGGATTGTAGCTGGCACGAATTAGTGCGATATTGAGCGCGGGATGTGCTACGGATGCAACCGTCATGACTTTGCCTCTTGCCCTAGTCGCCGGGTATACGGGGAAACAGCGGCACTGGTATGCCTAGTGGAATATTGTTCATACCCCTTCCCCAACATCTTCAAGCTACTGCCCCGCCAATAACTCATTTAGCGCCGCCAATACCGGTGGCACCGGCAGTTGCGTTAAACACTCACTCACCTTGCCCCCCCCGCAGCCATCATTGCCACAGGGTCGGCAGCGATGCTGCGGCGCTAGGCTTGTTACCACCCGATTACGCACTCCCCACGGCCCCCATTGTTGCTCGCCCGAAGGCCCGAAAAGCGCTACGGTAGGCGTTTGCATCGCGGCGGCCATATGCATTGGCGCAGAATCTACTCCCACAAAGGCACGTGCTTGCGCGGTGAGCGCGGCGAGTTCTTTTAAATTTAAAGCGCCAGTTAAATCGACAATCGGCGCTTTAAGTTGTTTTTTAATTGCGGCAATCATTTCGCGTTCATTCGCAGTGGGTGCAGCGGTGAGCACCACTTGCTGTCCCGCGCGGCCAAGTTCTAAAATTAGCGCCACCACGTTTTCAACTGGCCATGTTTTAAAAAACCAGCGCGAAGTAGGGTGAATATGAATAAACTGTTTTGTGCGCAAGCCATGCTGCACCATCAGCGCTGCCACTTTTTCAGTTGCTGCTGTACCCGGCACTAAAACCAAAGGCTTTTCGGCTTCAATTGGGTATATGCCGATGCGCCGGAGTGCATCTAAATTAAGCTCTACTGTATGTCTTACGCTATTGCGCGGCGACGGATAAGTATGGGTAAAGCATTTATTCCAAGCCGTATCATCGCGCTTACCCGCCACCGAATACTTTGGGCGCAATAATTTTGTGAGCCACATGCCGCGCCGATGCTCTGTTAAATGCAAAATTAAATCGTAGCGGCGTCCCTGCAACGTCCGTAACAAGCCTATTTCGGCGCGCGCTTGGGCAAAAACCCCAGATGTTTTCCATGCCCGATCAATGGTGTGCAACGTATCCAAAGCCGGATGCCCCTCCAGCATTTCGCGCGTATCCTCGTACACCAAGGCATCAATTGCCAGATGCGGCGCATGATTTTTGAGCACCTGCAACACCGGCGAAGTTAGCAACACATCACCATGATGGCGCAGCTTCGTCACCAATACCCGTTTTACGTCGTTTAAATTTATAGCGTCTTTAACCATGCGCCAAAGATAGCAGAAGTAAGGCGCTTGTGCGGGAATTTGGCGCGTGATTACGTTTATACGCTCCCATAGCAAGCGTTTCGCATCCATGCATAGCTACCGCAAAAACATGTGCCGAAGTCGCAGCTTTTGATATGATGGCTAACTTGCTGAACCGTGAAAAAGGCGTCGTTTATTGTGAGTTTTCCCACGAAAAAAAGTTTTTTAAAATGGACAACTGTAATTTTATTTATATTCTGCGCACTGGCAATTCTTTTAAGAGTTGTTTGGATGCAGCGGCTAAATAGCGGCGTTGCGGCATTTAAGTACGAGCAGTACGCCAAAGCTAAGCAAGAATTAGAAATTCTGGCAAAACTTGGTGATTCAACTGCGCAGGATGTGATGATTGATATTTTAGGACTAGGTTTGGGGCAGGCTCCCGACTTTTTTGGCGCTGCAAATTACATGGCTAGGGTAGTAGACGGCCAAAATTTTGCCGTTGACCGGGCCTACGATCTAGGGGTGAAAGCGAGTTCAGGAGCATTTGGTCAAAACAAAAAAGCGATAGGTGACATGTGGTTAGCAATATCGCGGCAATCTGGCTCAAAGTTGGAAATGGTTGAACTGGAAAGAAAAGAATTGATCGATAAATCTGTGGCTAAGGTTTATGACGATGCAAAAAAGTGAAACCGAAATTGTGCGCTGGCAGCTTTAAGAATGGGCAACGCTGCATTGTTTCATGCGGTTGTAATTGGGTTTAGAGAAATTTATGCGCACACCTTATGGTTTTATTACCACACTGTTGTTTTTGATGACCCCGAATTTCTCTTATGCATTCGGTCTGAAAGAATTCGTGGAAAGCCTTTATAAGCAGTATGCTTGGGTATCTGTCTTATCCCCTGCGGCTGCCTCCAAGTTTGTTGTATTACAAGACGAAAAACTCCCCACCTTAAATAAATATTTTTCTAAGGCACTGAGTTCGGCGATTCATGAAGATGCACGCTGTAGATGGGTTACTAGAGAAATTTGCAAAATTGATTTCGATATACTATTTGCTTCACAAGATGTGGTGGCAACCGATCTAACAGTGTCGGACGAAGTTTCGGGCGTTGTATCTGTCTGTTTTAGAACTGTTGATGCCAAGAAATGTTTGCGTATCGAGGCGTCGCAAGACGTCGACGGTTGGCGTATAGCGGATATCATTTATCCCTTAGAAGATCACTCCTTAACGAAGGTGTTAGGTCTAAAATCGCACGCGGTTGTAGGTGGATCAAGGGGCACTATTCCGGCTCAAGCTAATCACGCGCAGTTAAACGAAAGTAATGAGCCATTGCCCGCAAATTTCTCTAATTCTGCAGTAGCGGATACCTTTGAAACTAATACGATTTTTTCTGCTGAAAACGTCTATAAAACGGTACAGATCAAATCGACGTGCACTGCATTGAGTGATGCTGAGTTAGAAAAATATCGCAAGCAATTTTATTTCGGAAAAGGACTAGGCAATGAGTCACCGACGTGTTTGGTTCGACGCTTGGAGGTGGTGCTGAATGGTATGCGCCAATACATTCCAAATAGCGTTGTTCAAATGTTTGCAGACGGGCCGATTTTCAGCACGATAAACTCTGCTGGAACCAACAAAATCTTTATGTTAGTTTTTAAAGGTGGCGCAGGGACGGGTAGTTACGAAGCGCGATTGTCGTTCCGCAATAATAGGCTTGTAAAACGCCAAGTTTGGGGCTTAGAGCCTAAGCAGTCAAAGTTT
The DNA here is from genome assembly GCA_031376425.1 of Betaproteobacteria bacterium. Classification (GTDB taxonomy): domain Bacteria; phylum Pseudomonadota; class Gammaproteobacteria; order Burkholderiales; family Usitatibacteraceae; genus JANMDR01. Next base: position 858 of record JANMDR010000302.1, on the reverse strand, counting down.
AAGTATATGGTGAGTGAGTTCAAGTGAAGAAAGCCGCTATTTTTCTGGCACTCGGTTTTTTCCTGCAAGCGGCGCACGTGAACGCTGAAGTAGTTGATCCGATTCCAGATAAAGATGAAAGGTGGCTGCTACCTAGTTTTTTTATGCGTCAATCGCCCCCACTTGCGACGGAGTGGATTGCACTTGAGAAAAATGATAGCTCCTTAACCGTCGCATTTAAAAGTGCTTGTACAAAACTTAATGTTGCGGAGAAAAAAATAGTACGCGAAAAATTTTACTTTGGTCGCAGCATCACGCAAATTGCCCCGACATGTATTTTGAGTAAATTTGAGTTTATGATGGATGGCGTAATGCATGCAATTCCACCAGCATTATTGTCGCAATTTGCCGATGCACCGCTTGCGCACTCAGTGAAATGGAATAGTTTATCGAAGACGCGTGTAGTAGCCTTCGACGGCGGTTTTGGGGACGGACGATATGAGGTGTTACTAACATTTAGGGCAGGTCATTTGATCAAACAGCAAGTAGTTGCATATGATCCGCTAATTAAGAAAAAACGTGAATTCATTCTGGAGTTCGATGAAAAATCGCTACCGTAATGCAGGAAAGATAAGCACTAGCTGCTGTGTATTCGCTAAGAAGAGGGCTGCAATGAAACTTTGCAACTAACGGAACGGTAATACCCCCATTGTTCAGTTCAATTTAAAGTAGAAACGAGTTGGGATTTCATCTTTAAATTAAAGTTATTTAAGCATTGAATTGGCGTCAAACCATTCAATGCCATGCTGGGTCTTTCGTTATTGTAAGTCCATTGCCATTTTGTTACACCATCTTGCGCGTCAGCGATTGATTCAAACA
>JANMDR010000272.1:0-2582 GCA_031376425.1 Betaproteobacteria bacterium | reverse complement strand
GCCGCTTTCGCGGTCCAAATCCAGATCATCCCAGCGGCGGTTTTGTGAAAATGCGGTTTGCGTCGGCACGCCGCCCGGTGCAGCCAAATAGAAGTCTTTCACCACTTGCGATTTGGTGCGCGACACATCCCAATGGTTGATCGCAGCGCCAAGCGTGGTGGCGTGCACGGTTGGCAAATCAGCATTCAAAAGCCCCGCTTTCTCCAGCTGGCCTAAGATCGACATGATACCGCCTGCGCGGTGCACATCTTCCATATGCACATCAGCTTTGGCAGGCGCAACTTTGCAGAGCACCGGCACGCGGCGTGACAAACGGTCGATGTCATCCATGGTGAAATCAATGCCGCCTTCATGGGCTGCAGCCAAAATATGCAGCACCGTATTGGTAGAACCGCCCATGGCAATATCCAGCGTCATCGCATTTTCAAACGCGCCAAAACTGGCAACGTTGCGCGGCAGAACCGAAGCGTCATCCTGCTCGTAATAGCGCTTGGCAATATCGACGATCAAATGACCGGCTTCCAAGAACAGCCGCTTGCGGTCAGCGTGCGTGGCCAAAGTCGAGCCATTGCCGGGTAGTGAGAGGCCAAGCGCCTCGGTCAAACAATTCATTGAATTGGCCGTAAACATGCCCGAACATGAACCGCATGTCGGGCATGCCGAGCGCTCAATTTTGTCAACTTCTTCATCGGAATATTTGTCATCTGCAGCCGCCACCATGGCATCCACCAGATCCAGCGCCACTTTATTTCCGGCTGGCGCAATATATTTGCCCGCCTCCATTGGCCCGCCCGACACAAACACTGCCGGAATATTCAGCCGCATCGCCGCCATCAACATGCCGGGCGTGATTTTATCGCAGTTGGAAATGCACACCATGGCATCAGCGCAATGGCCGTTGACCATATATTCGACGCTATCGGCAATGATCTCACGGCTTGGCAGCGAATAGAGCATGCCATCATGGCCCATGGCGATACCGTCATCGAGCGCGATAGTGTTGAATTCTTTGGCGACGCCGCCAGCCGCTTCAATCTCGCGGGCCACCATTTGGCCAAGGTCTTTCAAATGCACATGGCCCGGCACAAACTGCGTAAACGAGTTGACGACAGCGATAATCGGCTTACCAAAATCGCCGTCTTGCATGCCCGTTGCCCGCCATAAAGCGCGCGCGCCTGCCATATTGCGGCCATGGGTGGTGGTACGTGAACGATATGCGGGCATGGTGCGTCTCTCGGTTTACTGCAAACTAAACGAGAGGCTGAAGCTGATCAACTGTTTCAGGGGTGAAGGGCGGCGAAATTTGCGGGCAAGGGAAGGCGGAGCGCTTAAACATCGATGACAGTGCATGACAGATTTCAAATAAAACAATCTTGAGTCGTCTCTTTCGCAAATGAAATTTAGTAATTAAGTACATTGTCACATTATTTATGCATTGTATCTTTAGGTTTTAAACTACGTTAATTCCGCTTGTAAATCCAGCCCTATTAAATATAGTTCCTTATGAAAGTGGATGTGAAATTTTCTAACAAAGAGGTATGCATCGTGATTAACAACGAACTTCAAATCCATTTTGCTTGGACAGTTTGGCATGAGGGCGTCAGAATCTATGATGATGGCTTGCAAAGCTCGTATCGTGATATCAATAAAATTAGGCAAGCATCTGTTTCTGAACAAAGTCATAATCCCCATTTTGGGAAAATTATTCAATCTGCATCGAACAACCAGCTCGTTTCTTTGCTTCCATTAATTACAGGGAGAGTGTTTTCTGAGTTTAATTTACCGCTTCACTTTACATGGGTTGCCTATCACGAAGGCGCTTTAAATTCTTTCAGGACAGCAGCAAGTGAAGGTCGTTACTTAGATATTCGCTCACAATACTATAGCGAACAAGATCATAACCCGAATGCGCGGCACCTGTTGGCTGCTCTTTCAGATCAGCATATCAAAATGTTAGTCGATGATCTTTAGCGTATCGGCATGCCTAATCCGCGTTCGGCATGCAAATCTTAGTTAAAATTGAAATTACGATACATTGATTTGTGAAATAGCACTGTATTCAGAAGTTACTTTAATGAGTTGATTTTAGGAATTAATGCACTATCAAGACAGCTCGTATTTGGAATAAGAAAACTGTTACCGAAATTCGCAAAGGGTTCAACTTAGCCTACTAGTTTTAGGTAAGTTAGCACTTGCTTCAGTCGTTAAAATCCCCAACCTCAAAGTCTTGTACGATTTAAATGCCCATCATACGGCGCTGTTAACCGCTATATTGGTGTAGAACCATTCACACATACCGGTTCACAATATTCTCCATCAACTCCTGCCGTCCGCTCACAGGTTCCGGATTGATGTCTTTCTTGGCCACACGCTCAGCAATCTCGCCCAAGGTGCGTTTACCCTTCAGCATCGCCTTACCTTCGGCGCTGTCCCATTTGGCGTAGCGCGCATCAACCATGCCTGTCAGCACACCGTCTTCCAGCATACGCGCGGCGGCTTTTAGGCCGCGGGCGCAGCAATCCATGCCGCCAATATGGCCGATCAACAAGTCTTCGGCTTCGAGCGATTGACGGCGCAGCTTC
>JANMDR010000240.1:0-21913 GCA_031376425.1 Betaproteobacteria bacterium | reverse complement strand
TGAACACAGCGTGCTTAGCGATGTGCGCTCGGCAAAAGTTGCAAAACTGTTACTGGATGCAGGTGCCGACCCTAAATATTTAACCCATAGTGGCCAGCGTTTATTAATAGGCTACTCGGCCAACTCAGACCTTGCTATGTTGGACAATTCCAGCGAGCAGTTTTTCGCGGCAAGAGAGCGTGTATTTGGGTCCCAAAATCCAGAAAGAATGCACAGACCCTTCTGGCTCGCCATGATTCGCGCGGGCGTAAGTAGCAGCACCGCGACCGAGTATTTTAATGGCCCGAGCTCTTATGATCACACTCCTGTCTGGTGCGCGGAACGATTTGGACAATCAATCACGTTTCTAAACGACGGGCGAATCGTACAGATTGGCGGCGAGCACGAAGATGACTACGACCCTGATTTTTGTATTTACAACGATGTATTTGTACATGAGCCAAAATCTGTTAATGGCGCGGTTGGTAGTGTTGCACTTTATGGCTACCCTGAAGCCACCTTCCCGCCCACCGACTTTCATACCGCCACGCTGATGAATGATTCAATCATCGTCATCGGTGGATTAGGTTACGCTGGCACACGGGTTTCTGGCGAAACGCGCGTTTTTAAGTTGGACATCGAAACTTTTGCGTTCACGCAAGTTATCACCACTGGCAAAGCGCCAGGTTGGATATTTAAGCATCGTACCGAAAAAACATTTGACGATGAACTTCGTGTGCGCGGCGGCACGGTTGTGACAGGCAAGGGCAATGATGAATCCCACGACGATAATTTGCGGGAGTTTGTATTGGATTTACGGAATGGCGTGTGGCGGTTGGGTGTAGGGTAACAATGGGGGTACATTTAGTAAATTTTTCTATCGTCAAGTAAGCTTTAAAATGGGTAATAAAACGCACGGTGGCATTGCAACTGGTAGCATTGCCAACGGTGTTTATTTAATCATGACAATGCGCAAAAATTTATCGGGAATTGCAGTCCCCAAATTGGACGGTGCTCCAGCCCGCCAATCCGGCGCCGCCCTAATCACCGCCCTGCTCCTAGTCGTCCTAGTTGCCGGCATCGTTAGCCAATTGCTCGCCGCACAGTCGCACGCGCTTAGCCGCGTGGTGCGCGCGCAGGCGCAAACGCAACTTACTTTGTTTGCTACACCAAGCCTTGATTGGGCGCGCGTTGCCCTTTTGGAGGATGGCAAGGCATCTTCCATCGACCATTTGGGCGAGCTTTGGGCGCGCGGGTTGCCGCCTCAGACGGTGGGTAGCGGCGTAAATGTGGGTCTTGCTACGGGTATTATTAAGGATGAAACTGCTAAGTTTAATGTCAATAATTTGGTGAATGCCCAAGGTGTAAAAAGCCAAGCAGATGTGGATATTTTTCTGCGGCTTTTGGCTGATTTAAGGCTGGATACGTCGCTGGCGTACACGGTGCTGGATTGGATTGATCTTGACGATGAGCTTACCTATTCTGGTGGTGCTGAAACTGCCACCTACATGGCTAAAAAGTCGCCCTATCGCGCGGCTAATCGGAGCATGGTGCAGGTAGAAGAATTGCTACGGGTGCAGGGCATTACGCAGGCTAATTTTTAATCGCCTGCATCCGTTTGTGACCGCCCTACCCACTCGTACTAAGATTAATCTCAACATCGCAGCACTTGGGGCGAGACGCCCAGATAGCTTGTTTTTTGCAGGCGATTTGGGACAGCGCATTTTTCAACAGCCGTTTTCTTGGAAAGCGCTGGGCGTGGATGTGCGCGGGCGCTCCCGTACGTTGCGGGTGAACTACCGAACATCACATCAGATTCGCATGCAGGCCGATCGGCTGTTAGGGCCGCAAAGTTCCGATGTGGACGGCAATACGGAGGAACGCAGCGATACGGTTTCTGTTTTTAACGGGGTGGTGCCGGGGATTTACACATACGCTAATGAAGCTGCCGAAATAAAAGCCGTTGCGGATTGGTTAAAGACGCAAACTGCGTCGGGCGTTATCGCGCATGAGATCGGTGTGTTCGTCCGCTCCAATGCGCAGATTGAGCGCGCGCGGCGTGCAGTTGAAGGCGCTAATCTGCCATTTAGGATTTTGGATGACCATGTTGAAACCGCAAGCGGTTTTGTGTCGATCAGCACGATGCATCTTGCGAAGGGGCTTGAGTTCCGGGCTGTGGTGGTGATGGCCTGTGATGATGAGGTCTTACCACTCCAAGAGCGCATTGAAACTGTGGGTGAGGATTCTGACCTGCGTGAAGTGTATGAGACCGAGCGGCATTTGCTGTATGTGGCTTTCACACGGGCACGGGATCATCTGCTGGTGACGAGCGTTGCACCAGCGTCTGAGTTTTTGGATGATTTGCGTCAGGAAAAAAACGCGCTGGCATGAGCTTTTAAACGATTATGGGCTAAGAAGTCTTATTCCATTTCTAAATCAAAAGTGCCATTACTTGCACCGCACAAAATACGAAGCATCGTCATTCCAGCGAAGGCTGGAAGGGGCTGGCCTAGGGCCATCCAGTCCTACGTCATACTATTTAGCGCTTTTAACCTAGCTTAGTCATACGAGGGTGTGGATTCCAGCCTTCGCTGGAATGACGACGTTTATATAACACGCACGAGGAAATAACGCACGAATGAAATGGAAATGGAAATGGAAATGGAAATGGAATTATTTCGTTTTTATTACTTTAATGTAATATAAATTCAATAATTGTGCTATTTTTTGGTTCGTTCGCACATTCGTTATTTGGCTAGCTTCCTTGACTGCAAAGTCTGCACGTTATACAGTATTACTGAATAACTCAATCCAAGGGACTATATGGCAACGCTACGCGCATCCTACTCAATTTCACCAGACGTACTAGAACGGTTTAACGCGGTTGTACCTTCAAGCGAGCGCAGCCGTACCGTTCAATCTCTTATGGAAAATGTATTAATAGCACGAGAGCGGGCGATCCGTGAAGAACAAGAAGCGGTGGCGCTTGAATTTGCGAGCCATCCCGACTTTGCCCAAGCACGCGAAGATGCAGCCCTTTGGGATGTAACGCTGCTTGATGGCATAACCACTGCACCGCAATGACGCAAAGTGCACCGCAGCGCGGCGAAATCTATCGTGTTAACCTTGAGCCAACCGTGGGTAGTGAACAACAAGGTCGTGCGCGAGCTTGTATTATCCTCACGCTTTCCACCTACAACAAGCAATTACGCACAGTGGGCGTTGTGCCATTAACATCGTCGCCGCGCGCGCTTTTGCCGTTAATTGTGCCAATGCCGTCGGCCGGAAAAGCAGAATCGATGGCGCTTTGCCACCAAATTAGAACGATTGACAAATCACGGATTGGGGCGCTATTGGGTAAGCTCAGTGACGTTGATTTAACTATGCTAGAAAAGCAAATTCGGCTCGTATATGGCCTGTAGATACCCTAAAATAGGCAATCTTCAGCTATGTTGCAGCGACGCGCTCACGCGCGACGCAGTCGCCCCCCCCTCTCGCCAATCGGGTGCAGCCCTCATAACCGCCCTGCTCCTAGTAGTCCTAGTAGCTGGCATTGTCAGCCAATTGCTGGCCGCACAATCGCACGCACTTAGCCGCGTGGTGCGCGCGCAGGCGCAAACGCAGCTTACTTTATTTGCGGCCCCTAGTCTTGATTGGGCGCGTTCGGCGTTGTTGGAGGATAGTAAAGCGTCTTCTATTGATCACTTAGGTGAAATTTGGGCTCGGGGTTTGCCTGCTCAGCCCGTGGGTAGCGGTGCGGCAGCAGGGTTTGCGACTGGCCTAATTAAGGATGAAACAGCCAAGTTTAATGTCAATAATTTAGTGAACGATCAGGGGCAAAAAAGCCAAGCGGATGTTGAAATTTTTCAACGTTTATTAGCTGATTTGGGGCTCGATATTGCTTTATCGAATGTGGTGCTTGATTGGATCGATATCGATGATGAAGTTAGCTATCCCGGTGGCGCTGAAACAGCTGCTTATATGGCTAAAAAGCCGCCCTATCGCGCGGCTAATCGCCGTATGGTGCAGGTAGAAGAACTGCTGCGGGTGCATGGTATTACCCAAACTATTTTTAATCGTTTACAGCCCTTTGTGACGGCGCTGCCGACGCGCACTAAAATTAATCTCAATACCGCCCCGTCGCAGCTCATTTCTGCGGTGTTGCCGCGCGTAACGGGTGAGGCTGCAAAAGCTTTCATTAAGGCTCGCACGGAAACACCTTTTACTAATATTCAAGGCGTGCGCAATTATTTGAAGGGAATAGAGCCTCCCAACATCGATCAGTATTGCGATGTACGCACTGATTATTTTGAAGTTTTTATCACGGTAGAAAATGGGGATGGGCGGGTGCGCCTGAACGCGCTGATGCAAAGACCGTACGCTACAAGCTTAAACCCTGCATTGCCTGCGGCAAGTGGCTCGTGGCCGAGTATAATTTGGGTTAGAAACTTTTAAAAGCATCTTTAAAGATGCACCTTTAGGTTTCAGTTATTTTTTATCCATTTTACGTAGCCACCATTTGAACCTCGTTATTTTTATCCCCGCTGCTGCCGAACCCTTTAGCGCACATACGCTTTGTAATTGGGTGCTGGTAGCTCCAGCAAGCAGAATAGGCAGCAAGCCGCCACCGTCTGGCGTTGCAATGCATGGCCAAGCGCCAGTGAGTACCTTACGCGCCAGCCTTGGTGATGTGGCTGTTGACAGCATCACCGTGTGCCTAGAGGCAGGACGGGTAGTTTTTGTTGAGACACGGCTGCCCAATGTATCCGCAAGCAAACGCAATGCACTGTTGCGCTATGCAATTGAAGATAAGCTCAGCGCCGACCCTGCGGCTATACATGCGGTAATTGTGGGTAAATCAAGCTATCAAGCGGGTTATTCCATCGTAGCTGCAATAGATACCCGCTGGTTTAGCGCTATGTTGGCAACACTCGCCGCTTGCAATTTAAGTGCGCAAAAAGTGATTGATTTACCGCAGGCGCTGCGGCTTATTGACACTACAAATAGCACTAAAAATACCGCACCAAGAATCGGCGTAAATTTACAAGAAGGTACTGGTTTTGCGGTAAGAGATGATGGCTATGCCCTCAGCTTTGAAGGTGCCACTGCTAACAACCCCCCATTTGCGTTGGTGCTGGCACTACAAGAGTTTGCCCAGCAGCGCGGTGCTGCGAGCGAATCAACAGCGGTATTTAGCATAGCTGATGCGTTAAATGGTGCTAATGGTGCGCTAGACTTAGCGCAGTGGGCCACGGCCACCAACCAAACTTTAACTGATGGCGGCGTATTAAATCTTCAGCTTTTGGCGCAAATGGTGGTGGTTGCGCAAATTGAAAATCGGAAACCGGCGCTACCACAACTATTAACCGGTGCCCATGCCCCCGCATCGCAACTGAGCGGGCAAACACGTTTATTCAAACCCGCTATTTTGTTGGCAGCCGCAGCAATCATTGTGCATATTGGCCATCTTGCGTGGGATAACTGGCGGTTAACAAATGCTCGCGATGCAGTGCAATCACAGATGGTGCAACTTTTTCAAAAAGTATTTCCCGATGCCAAAGCCATTGTTGATCCAGCCTTACAAATGCAGCGCAGCTTAAACACGCTTAAGGGCGCTGCAACCGTCAGCGCTGTCCCACCGTTCGCGTTGGCGCTTGTGGATGCAGCAGCCATCTTGGATACCCAAACCGGTAAAGCGCAGGTAAAAAGTGTCTCTGGCACCGATAAAAATATAAAAATAGATGCCACGGTAACAACGGCAGAATCAGCCAATGCCGTTCGCAGTCGGGCAACGACTATGCGGCCTGACGCGACGTTAACGATTACCGCCGCCAGTGATGGCAATGCACAGAAAATAATGCTGACGCTTCCGATTAAAAATAGTGTCGCACAACAAGGTAGCACACCGTGAAATTAGCGACTATTCTCCGCGATAAACCGCTATTTAACGGTCTTCTCCAGCGCTTTAACGCGTTCACGCCAGTGCAGCAATTTAGCCTTTATGCGCTTGCAGTTTTAGTGTTTGGGCTGCTAGTTTTCTTTAAACTGATTGCGCCACTTAATGCCAGCCGTTTAGCAGCCCAACAACGCTTACCGCAGTTAGAACGCGAATATACGCTGATGCAAGCTCAAGCGATAGAAATTGAAAATTTAAGTAAGTCAGGCGCTTTGGCTACTGCTGGCGTACCTAACTCTGCGGCAATAGCTCCACCCACCCTACGACCCAAACTAGCCTTTGGCATCGCTGCAGTAACAGCGCAATTTGGTAGCACGGCAGTGGTGACTAAAACCAGCGAAACGAGTTTGCAATTAAGCCAATCCGGCACTACTGTCGCCCAGTTTATTGACAATACTACAGCCCTACAAGCCGCTACAGGAGCCACTCTTAGCGATTTCAGTTTGAAACGCGATACCGCTACAGGGCTTATATCTGTCACAGCGCAACTGCAAGCGGCAAATAAATGAAAAGCAGATCATTGATTATTTTGGTGCTGGCAGCGATACTAATGGGCGCTATTGCAACTTGCCCCGCTAGCTTATTTCGCAGCGCGATCAATACAGAATTAACTGGTGTCGCGCGCTTGGAAAATGTAGAGGGTAGTATCTGGCATGGCGATGCTGTTATCGTTTTTGAAAGCAAGCAATTGCAGTATTTGCCAAAAACACCAGTAGCATGGCGCTTCGCACCGAGTTTATTAACCTCAGGTATTTTTGCCTATGCGCTTAAAATCAATAGCAGTAGCGGCAAAGCCAGCGAGATTTCAGGCGAAATAATTGTTGGTCGCGGGTTGAGCAACCTGCATATACGCGACGCCAAACTACAGGCGCCAGCCGCTGCTATATTGCCCTTGCTGAGTCCAAACTTAAGCTTTGCGGCCTTTACAGGGCAGCTTGCTTTTAGCACCGCTGAAATTGCCATCACGCCCAGCCCCACACTGGTGGCAGCTAAAATTGCTGGTAGTGCTACATTAAACTGGCGCAATGCCAACAGCTTTTTTTTACTTGGCTCTGCAGCCAATGAATATAGCATTGAGTTTGATGGCCGTGGTGCTGAAGGTACGTTTATGCTAAAAACATTGAGCGGGCCATTGGCTGCAGAGGGCCAAGGGGCAAGGGTTTTGGAGAAGGCTAATCCTTATAATGCCATTAAATTTAGTGGCCGCGCCAAGCTTCCGCAGGCGCTACTTTCGCGTATGGGCAATGCCACAACTTGGCTTGAACAAATCGGCCGCATGGAAGGCGATCAGCTCATTTTCAATTGGAATGGAAGGCTTTAATGGCTACCGCTCCGTCACCGGCCACAGTTCGAATGCCGATGCACTACCAAGCACCAGCTTGGTTGCCTGGCGGGCATGCCCAAACTTTATACCCCGCATTATTTGACCACGGCCCTATAGTTAGCTACGCACGGGAACGCTGGGAAACCACGCCCCACGGAAAACCAGACGGCGATTTTATCGATATCGACCGTGTGCAATCGACCATAAACGCCCTAAATACCCCCCTCGTGGTGCAGTTTCATGGGCTTGAAGGCTCTTCGCAAAGCCGCTATGCACGCTATTTAATGGCGCAGGCAGAGGCACGCGGTTGGCGCGGTGTGGTGCCGCATTTTCGCGGCTGCGGCGGCACAATCAATAACCTGCCGCGCGCGTATCACTCTGGTGACAGCACCGAAATTGATTGGATATTGCGTCGCCTACGGGCTGAAGCGCCCACCCAGCCGCTTTATGTTTGCGCCGTATCGCTAGGGGGTAATGCCACATTAAAATGGCTAGGTGAGCAAACTTCGCAGGCTAAAAGTATTGCCGATAAAGTAGTGGCGGTGTCTGCACCGGTTGATCTAACAGCAGCAGGAAACGCTTTAGAATTGGGCTTCTCCAAGCTCTATACCTATAATTTTTTAAAAACTATGAAGGCAAATGCACAGCGCAAACACGCGCGCTTTCCTGATAGTTTTAATTTAGATGCGATGCTGGCTTCCAACACTCTGGGACAATTTGATAATGTAGTTACTGCGCCTTTACATGGCTATCGCGACACCACAGACTACTGGCTACGCGCCTCCGCAAAATCGCTATTGAAGCATATTGAAGTACCAACATTACTTTTGAATGCCAAGAACGATCCATTTTTACCCGCTGTTGCCCTGCCCCGTGCCGATGAAGTATCTAGCATGGTGCAGCGCGAGTTTCCTGAAGGCGGCGGTCATGTTGGCTTTTTATCCAAACAACGCGAGGCCAATCAAAGCTGGCTGGCCCTTCGCGCCTTTCATTTTTTTGACTACGGAAATTAATTATGAGCACCTCAACCACTATTGCGCCAGAAATTTTTAAAGCCTATGACATTCGCGGTATCGTCGATAAATCGCTTACCGAATCTGCCACGCGCATCATCGGCTATTGGCTGGGGCGGACTGCTATCGAGGCTAACTGCCATACCATCGTAGTGGGCCGAGATGGCCGTCTTTCAGGCCTCCGCCTGCTTACCGCATTGGCCGAAGGGATGCGCGATGGCGGTGCGAATGTGATTGACATTGGTGTGGTCGCAACCCCAATGGTGTATTTTGCAGCCATTGAATACGCTACCCATTGCGGCGTGATGGTAACGGGTTCGCACAACCCCCCCGACTACAATGGCCTAAAAATGGTCATCGGCGCACAAACACTAGCTGGTGATGCTATTCAAACCCTACGCAGCCGCACCGAGCAAGCAATGCCACCAGCAGCCACTAGAGGTACTTTTGAATCCCGTAATATTGCGCCAACCTACCTAAATCGCATTTTAGGTGATGTAAAAATTTCGCGCAAAATGAAGATTATCGTTGATTGTGGCAACGGCAGCCCCGGAGCTTTCGCGCCCGAGTTATACGAGCGGATGGGCTGCGAAGTGGTACCCCTGTTTTGCGATGTAGACGGCAATTTTCCGAATCATCACCCCGACCCATCGCAGCCTAAAAACCTGCAAGATGTCATTCACGCTCTAAAAACAACAGATGCCGAAGTTGGATTAGCGTTTGACGGCGATGGTGATCGCTTGGGCGTTGTCACAAAGTCTGGTGAGATTATTTTCCCCGACCGCCAGCTCATGCTATTTGCCGCAGACGTGCTCTCACGCGTGCCCGGTGGCGAAATTATTTTTGACGTTAAATCGTCTCGCAATTTATTTAAATGGATTCGCGATCACGGTGGCAAACCGACTTTATGGAAAACCGGTCACAGCCTAATTAAAGCCAAAATGAAAGAAACTGGTGCCCCGCTAGCTGGCGAAATGAGTGGCCATGTGTTCTTCAAAGAACGCTGGTTCGGCTTTGATGATGGCCTCTACGCAGGCGCTAGATTGTTAGAGATTATTTCAAAATTTGCTAACGCTAACGCGCCCTTGGAAGCGTTACCTAACGCTATTTGCACGCCAGAACTAAACATAAAAATGGCCGAAGGCGAACCCCACGCACTCATCGCCCGCTTACAAGCCGAAGCCAAGTTTCCCGGTGCAGATGAAATTATCACCATAGACGGCGTAAGGGTAGAGTTTCCCGATGGCTTCGGATTAGCCCGAGCATCAAACACCACACCAGTAGTGGTACTACGCTTTGAAGCTGAAACGCAAATAGCGCTCGATCGAATTCAAGATACGTTTAGAGCAGCATTGGCAGCCTTGAAGCCGGGGCTGACGTTTTAAGGTTTTAATCGGTTAATAGCTGACCACGCTCTTGCACAATTCAACTGGTTTTAACTAGGAATTTCCATAAACCCCAAATTACTTGCGCACCACATATCCCGCTACGCCGGGGCCAAGAGTTCCTTCCGCAGTCCATCCATTTTGAATTAAAACGTCAAACTCATTTTTATCACTAGTCCAGTGATGAATCGCTGTACCCGTTAACACCAAACGATAAAGGGGAATAGTAGTAACGACTCCTTCTGACCGAAAAATATAGCTGTCTATTCCTTCGTCAACTGTGTTGACTTTATCGGCGCGCAGAATGTTATATTCATTAACATCGATGGTCCAGAAATGCTGTCTAAGATTATTGAAATAGACCCTGTAATATGGCACAGCGGTCAGGCCGCCTTTAGTAATGGGCGATTTGTATACGCGGTGGGCAACGCCTTCATCCACATAGGTAGATGGCAAATTTTTCAACTTTTGATATTCATTTTCATCCGTGGTGAAGAAATGGGCATTGGTTGATGGCACGTTAAAACGATAACGTTTTACTGGTGGCTCCTCTGGAATTTTTGGCAAAACATACGCAGATACACCAACCGGATTGCCCAGTGCGCCTTCTGCCGACCACCCGTTGGCAATGAGGGAGTTAAACTCGTTGGCGTCGGCTGTCCAGAAATGTACAGCAGTGCCAGCAGTACCATTGAGTACCACTCGGTATAAAGGAATGGTACCCGGTACACCTGCTTTGGCGAACACATAGCAAGATATTCCATCGTCGCGATAGGCCGCAGAATTGGCTCGATGCACATTGTATTCGTTAGCATCGGCGGTCCAAAAATGTTGTTGGGCTGCGATGCTATACAGGCGATAGAACGGCACAGTTGCTTGACCCGCCTTCACAAAACTGCTGGGGTACACTCGGTGATCTACGCCTTCATCGATGTACAGATTGGGTGCATTATTTATTAACGTGTCGTATTCGTTTGCATCTGTTGTATATAGATGGCCTCTCGTACTGGGAATGCTGATACGGTAGCGATCAACTGCCTGAGGTTCTGGCGTATCCACAAGCGGAGGGACATCGGTTTTTGTCGTTACGCTAAACACGCCAGTAACGGCCGCGCCCGCGCTTCCTATAGTAAGTGTGCCGAGTTTCACCTGACCGCTCCCGCCGCTGGTAACTTTCAAGCAAACGGTATCTCCCGCCTTGACAGTGGTAACTGCTGCAGTGAACGGTCCTGCATAATTAGCGGGTGAGCACCCCACAAAATAACTGCCGCCTACTATGCTTATTGGAACAGAACCCGTGAACCCACTCAGTACAATCGCGTTTGAAATCACATCAGCATTGGCGGGTACATTTGTTGCCGGCACAAAATTTATGCTCGCAGGTAATGCACCTGTGATCACATCAAAACTGCCGTCAACCCTTACGTCAGGACCGATAATAGATATGCTTACTCTCGTCAACTTTCCAAGAACCTCACCACTCACCTGCTTCAAGCAAATAGTGTCGCCATTTTTAACAGTACCGGGTGTTGTCACGAACGCGCCGGAGGAGGCATTGTTTGAGGTACAACCGAGCAAGTAGCTGCCTTCAAAAACCTCAATTGGTAATGTGCCAACGAGCCCTACTATGGTGACTGCATTGGAAATAATCGGGGTGCTTAAAGGAACGTTTGCTTGGGACTCAAAAACTAACCGCGCACCAAAAATTGATATTGACTGGGTAACGGCCGGTGCGGCAAGATATACATCGCTGCTCGCTTGATTGGCTATAATTTTGCAAATACCGCTCGCTACGATTGTTATCGTCGCGCCATTGATATCACCTGCAGTGCAAACGGAGGGCGTTGCTGAGCTAAATACCACGGGGTTACCGGATGCGCCACCAGTCGCACTTACCTTAAAAGGCCTATCTCCAAAAGTGCGCGATGGTGTTGCGCCAAAAGTAATTTCTTGCTTATTAAAAAAATCAAAATTAGTCAGAAACTTGCCGCCCCTCACTAACCGGGCATACGCACTACTTTGCTTTGGTACTACACCATCTAGCCCAGTGTCGAACGAAGATGTCCATGCTTGTGTAGCATCACCTGCGAAGCTGCTGGATGACCAGTAGTTTGCTAACGCCGTTTTAGGAAACACCGATGCGTTGATGCTCGGCGCTACGCAGGCATCGTCAGCGATACTCTTAAGTTCGTTTATATTTGGTAAACGCCAGCCGCCACCAAATAGGAGTTCGGTCGTACTACGGGCTAATGCGTCTTTCCAAATTATAAGTGCAGGGGTACCTGTGCAAGCGCTGCCATTCCAAGTTTGCCCTACAGAGCACCGCATCCATGTCAAACCTGTTGGCGCATGAAATACCGTTGCACCACCGTTTTTACTTAGATCAAAATCCGCTGAAGGCTGAGAGATTGGCATGCTTGCAGGGCAAGATTGAGCCACCACTTGCGCAGTCGCGTAGCCCACTACCGTGATCAAGCAAACCAAGGATAATAATACGTGCCGTGCGGTGCTAAACAACGCGCCGCAATTGCGACTAGTGCGACATGGCCAAGAAAATAATGACTTCATAGAAACCTAAAAAATGTGTAGTAATGTTTGGTTGAAAGACGCGTGAAACGAGATCAACATCGCTAAAAATTGCTTACCAAACGCACAAATGCGCCGCTTGATTTAACCGCGACGCCGTTCAAACCATCATTAAAATAAACCACCCACGCCAAATTGACCCGTTGAGCATTAGGAGCACTTGTCCAGTAGCCACCCGCTTGAGTATTTGGAAAATTAGCCATGTCGATCGCCGGAACAGTGATTCCGGCCTTACCTAAATCTAGCAACGTTTGTAGCTCAATTTTATTGGGTAAGCGCCAGCTTGAAGCGCGACACAAACCGGCGACGTTTACCGCTGCAATATACGCTTGTGTATTGCACTGGTTACCCGCGATTGTGCTTCCACAAGTGCTGCTGCCTTCATCGCCGCTGTTACCACCGTTCGAAGCAGAGTTTGTTGAGTACCATGTATAGGTGTGCGTGGCTTTTCGAATGTCACTAGCGCCGGTGGTTTTCATTTCCCACATACGCCGCGTCACGTTATCTTTAGTGCAACCCCAATCGCTGGCACCATTGCCAAGTGAAGGAACACTAGGACATGATCCAGTTCCTGCGTCGTCACCATTATTACAAACGCGCGTGAAATCAAAGCCTTTTCCACTTGCACTGGATGCAGCCAATTCTGGCTTAGCGTCACGCCCGAAGCGCCCATCTTGGCGAGGATGCGTCCCCCTATCGCTAGCAACCGTGTCGCACGGCGCTTCACTAACATCGTTGTAACACTTATTGATTCCGGTATCATTCAACGCAGGCACAACGGAAACTTGCGCAAATGCTGGTGAACCTAGCGATATGATTGTGCACGCCATACATGCAGCGAAACCTTGTTGCAAGTACGGCAGATCACTAACAATCGCATTAAAATTTAAATGCCGAAAAATGGAAAAATGCACCTTACACCCCTAAAAATAAGCCAAACCTACCAATAGATACAATTGTAAACGACCGTATTGAAATCCGTACGGCTAAATGTGAGGTAGGACAAAAACGCGGCGTATTTTTCTGATCATCCTTATTTAAGGCGTTGAGCTCTTCCATCGTCAAATTTGGCGCGTCGGCATGAGCCGGAGGCATAGCGTTAAGAAATGCCGCAAAATGTCGCGCGTTGTGGTAACGAGCCGCTTCCTGACCAAGCTCCAAAGGGACAATCATCACACTAGGTCGGCCATAATGGGGGACGGTGACCGGCTCAAGTTTAGCTTCTTCGAACACAGTGCCAAAACTATTTTGTACTTCTCGCAATGTTTAGGTTTTCATGGTGACCCTTAAAAAAGGTCATTCAAAAATAAATACGACTATCATCGCGATGAAAGGTAACTTAGATGGGTTCAAAACTCGATTCATCGCCGCGCAAGAACGGTAGCGAAAATGCCTCAAGACACCCTAAATACAGGAATCTTAAGGCATCCACTAATATCGTACGACTAACTTACTTCAACGCCTTAAACCTAACCCGCTTCGGCCGTGCCGCTTCATCACCTAATCTGCGGCGTTTGTCGGCTTCGTATTCGTTATAGTTGCCGTCGTAGAACACCCAGTGCGAATCACCTTCGGCGGCTAAAATATGGGTGGCTATTCGGTCTAGGAACCAACGGTCGTGGGAAATTACCATCACTGATCCGGCAAATTCTTGTACCGCATCTTCAAGCGCCCGTAATGTTTCTACGTCTAAATCGTTGGATGGCTCATCTAGCAGCAATACGTTGCCACCTTTTAGCAAAGTAAACGCCATATGCAAACGTCCGCGTTCGCCGCCAGATAGGCTGCCAACTAGCTTTTGCTGATCGCCACCTTTGAAGTTAAAGCGGCCTAAATAGGCGCGGCTTTGTACTTCAAAGCGGCCGATGGTGAGGATATCCGCGCCGCCTGAAATCGCTTGCCACACGGTTTTGTCATTGGGTAGGGATTCACGGGATTGATCGACTACAGCTAAATTAACCGTTGGGCCTATGGCTACGGTGCCGCTGTCGGGTACTTCTTTGCCAGCAATTAGGTTAAACAGGGTGGATTTGCCCGCGCCGTTGGGGCCGATTACACCAACAATCGCGCCCGGTGGTACTTTAAAGCTTAAGTCATCAATCAAAATACGGTCACCATAGCCTTTGGTGACGTTTTTAAATTCGATCACTTCATTGCCCAAGCGCTCACCTACGGGGATGAAAATCTCCTGCGTTTCGTTGCGCTTTTGATATTCGTGCGAGCTTAGTTCTTCAAAGCGCGTCATCCGCGCTTTTGACTTTGCTTGGCGGCCTTTTGGATTTTGACGTACCCATTCCAATTCTTTTTTCAGCGCTTTTTGGCGTGCGGATTCACCAGATTCTTCTTGTTTTAAACGGTCGCCTTTTTGCTCAAGCCATGAACTGTAATTGCCTTTCCACGGAATGCCATGTCCGCGATCTAGTTCCAAAATCCATTCAGCGGCGTTATCTAAAAAGTAACGGTCATGGGTAATGGCAACCACAGTGCCCGGAAAATGCTGCAAAAATTGCTCTAGCCAGTCAACACTTTCAGCGTCTAAGTGGTTGGTTGGCTCGTCAAGTAGTAGCATGTCAGGCTTGGATAGCAGCAGGCGGCACAAGGCCACACGGCGTTTTTCACCACCGGATAAATTACCAATCAGCGCGTCCCACGGCGATAAACGCAGCGCGTCTGCGGCAATTTCTAGCTGGGTATCGGTAGCCTCGCCACCACCTGCACCAATGATGGCTTCAAGCTCTGCTTGTTCAGCGGCCAACGCATCAAAATCCGCACCTTCTTCGGCATAGGCAGCGTATACGGCATCAAGCCGTTTTTTAGCGGCCAAAATACCACCAATGCCTTCTTCCACGCATTCGCGCACGGTTTGCTCAGGGTTAAGTTTTGGCTCTTGGGGCAAATAGCCAATATTTAGGCCCGGCATCGGTACGGCTTCGCCTTCAATTTCTTTATCCAAACCTGCCATAATTTTTAGCAAGGTGGATTTACCCGAACCGTTTACACCCAACACGCCAATTTTGGCACCGGGGAAAAACGACAATGAAATATCTTTAAGAATCTGCCGCTTAGGGGGAACGATTTTCCCCACGCGGTTCATCGTGTATACGTATTGAGCCATGATTAAACCTGATTAAGTAATTACAAAAATAAGACGCAGCCATTGCGGCCGCACCGAAAAAATTAATGTGGTGCGCGCTCCACACGATTACGACCAAGGCGCTTTGCGGCCAGCAAGGCACCGTCTGCTGCTTGGGTAAGTTCGTTGATTGTCTGGTAGACGGGATACGCAGCCACACCTGCACTGAAGGCGCAACGCAGGGTACCACCCGCGTGAGCATGCGGCAGGCGCGCGAAATCTACGCGAATACGGTCAAGCACCCGATGTGCCTCGGCAATATCGGCATTGCGTAACACCACCAAAAACTCCTCGCCGCCATAGCGCCCTACTATATCAATGGCGCGCAATCTGCCCTTCAACAGCCAAGCCAAACTGCGAATGACCTGATCGCCTACAGGGTGGCCGTATAGATCATTAACCGATTTAAAGTGGTCGATATCAATCATCACCACGCATAATTTATCTTTTTTAGCGCTCACGCCACCAAGCAATTGTGCCAGCCGTGTTTTGGTTGCTGAATGGTTGAGCAAACCCGTCAGTCCATCCAACTGGCTGGAACGCTGCATTTCACGAAACCGTTCAATTTTGGTCTTGACCACCGCACCCAAAATAATCGGGTTAAACGGTTTAGTTAAAAATTGATCGCCACCTAATCGCAATGCTTCTACCTGCATACCCATATCAGTTTCGCTCGAAAGGTATACCACTGGCAAGGATTGGTAATAAGTAAGTTGTCGCAATACGCGTGTAGCTTCCACACCGGTACAGTGCGGCATATGCATATCCATCAACACTAAATCTGGCCGATAAAACTCTACCGCGCTAAGTAACTGCTGCGGGTTTTTAATACCGTGGCTATCAATACCGTGGGTGCGCAAGGCCCGACGAATGGTTAAATTAGCGGTAGATGAGTCTTCCACCACCAGCACTCTAAACGGAATATGTTCTTGCGATTGCGCAAGGTCAAGCACACGTGCTAAAACGGTGGTGGTTTCCTGCTCAACCGAAATGGTGATATCCACACCCGCACGTAATAACTCAACGATAACATCCAATGATTTTGGTACGTTTAGCGCAAAAATCTGGCTTGTGGTATGCGCTGAACGCATTTTTGCCATGGCTGCATTTTGCGCCTGCACATAGCCGCTTTCAGGTGGAATGCATAATAATGCGAGCGGCGACGCGCCATCCAAAGCATCACTCCACGTAAAATGCTGGATATGAAAACCAAAAAACGTAAATTGCTCCACCAAACCCGCAACCCAGCGATGGTTTTCTTCGGCAACTAGCCAAATATCCCGTGGCTTTGCCCAATCCGGCTCTGCCGTAACTGCTACTTTACTGTTTGCTGCATCTCCGCGTGTTTCGCTTTGGCCGTGCACATGCGCCGCATCGATAGCGCCCGTTAGGCTTTCGACCTGACGCTGCAAATTTATCATGTCATCCGGTTTGAGCGGATGGGTATCATTTTCGCCAAACAGCGGTAAGGCGGTATTTTCCAGTCCTTCACAAAGCCGCACTAAGCCGGGTAACTTAAGTTTACTGAATTGCTCTGTTAAGGCATTCAGCGCTAAGGCAAATTCAACGAATAAGGGGAAAGTCTTACGCTCGACGTAATCATTCCACGCGTCTGAAAACGCTTTGATTCGATTATCTATCGTGGGGCGAGCACGTTGCATTTAGGGGTGGCGGTGTACTGGTTTAGTAAAAAACGTCAAGCAATTGACATTAGAGTGACTGTGATTATAGCAGCCAAGTTTGAAGATACCTACTTTGTCCTTCTGCAATCACCAATTTATGCCTAAAATATCAGACATATGGCTGCGCAACACGATAAAAACAAACTAAACTTGTACAGAAACCAATAAACTAAAGCTAATAAACTAAAGGATTTTTCATATGGTCCCTGCTCTGAACGCCGTAAATCAATCGGCCACCCCTGCCACCCCAATCAATCCAGTGAAAATGCTCATTGACGGCAAGTTTGTGATCTCCAAATCAACGCAGTGGAAAGATATCGTAAATCCTGCCACCCAAGAGGTATTGGCGCAAGTTCCATTTTCTACACCGGATGAAATTAATGCGGCCATCGCATCTGCGAAGGAAGCCTTTAAAACTTGGCGCAATACGCCAATTGGTGCTCGCGCCCGCATTATGCTCAAGCTCCAAGAGCTGATCCGTCGCGACACCCAGAAAATTGCGGCCTGCTTAACCGCTGAACAAGGCAAAACTTTGCCGGATGCCGAAGGCGATATTTTTCGCGGGCTTGAAGTGGTTGAACACGCCTGTTCCATTGGCAGTTTAAGTTTGGGTGAGTACGCGGAGAATGTTGCCGGTGGCATAGATACCTATTTCATACGTCAACCCATTGGCGTATGCGCGGGAATTACCCCCTTCAATTTTCCCGCCATGATCCCCTTGTGGATGTTCCCAATGGCTATTGTTACTGGCAATACTTTTGTATTAAAGCCATCGGAACAAGACCCCATGAGTACCATGATGCTTGTCGAGTTAGCACTTGAAGCTGGTGTGCCCGCAGGTGTGTTGAATGTTATTCATGGTGGTAAAGATGCCGTGGATGCCCTCTGCACGCACCCCGATGTGAAAGCGGTTTCCTTCGTTGGTTCCTGCCATGTGGGTGAGCATGTGTATAAGCTCGCCAGCACGCACGGCAAGCGCGCGCAATGCATGATGGGCGCGAAAAATCATGCCGTTGTGATGCCCGATGCTAATAAAGATCAAACCTTAAATGCATTAGTAGGCGCGGGTTTCGGTGCAGCTGGGCAACGCTGTATGGCAACGTCAGTAGTAGTATTGGTGGGCGAATCGCATAAATGGATTGCTGATTTAGTTGCTAAAGCAAAAACCCTTAAAGTTAATGGGGGTGTAGAAGCCAATACCGATGTGGGACCCGTAATTTCTATTCAAGCACGCAACCGTATTGAAAGCCTAATAGCCGCTGGTGTGAGCGAGGGTGCCAAGCTTGAGCTAGATGGTCGTAATCCGATTATTGCTGGTTACGAAAAAGGTAACTTCATTGCCCCGACTATTTTTTCAAATGTTAAGCCCGGCATGCGTGTATACGATGAAGAAATTTTTGGCCCCGTGTTAGTCATCGTTAGTGTTGACACCCTAGATGAAGCGATTGCCCTCACCAATGCCAACCCCTATGGTAACGGCACGGGCATATTTACCCAGTCCGGCGCTACCGCACGCAAGTTTCAAAATGAGATTGATGTAGGCCAAGTTGGCATTAATGTGCCAGTACCCGTACCCGTGCCCTACTTTAGCTTTACCGGATCAAGAGGCTCTAAACTAGGTGATCTTGGGCCTTACGGCAAGCAAGTGATTCAGTTTTATACGCAAACGAAAACAGTGACAGCGCGGTGGTTTGACGATGCCAGCGTTAACACAGGCGTTAATACTACAATTGCTTTGCGTTAGTAAAACCAGGAAAAACCATGAAAATAGGATTTATCGGCTTAGGCAATATGGGTAACCCCATGGCGCGTAATTTATTGAAAGCGGGGCACACGGTGCAGGCATATGACGTTATGCCTGCGCTGCTAGAAAAAATTGTGGCCGCTGGTGCTTCACCCGCATCTAGCGCACAAGCCTGTGCCCAAGACGTTGACGCGCTCATTACCATGCTGCCATCGTCGCCGCATGTGCGTTCGGTATATTTGGGCGAAACAGGCGTACTCAAAGCGGTTTCTAAAACGACCCTATTAATTGATTCTTCAACCATCGATCCGCAAACCGCGCGAGAGGTAGCTGGCGAAGCAGGTAAATTAGGTATTTCTATGGTCGATGCCCCCGTTTCTGGTGGCACCGGTGGCGCTGAAGCGGGCACCCTGACCTTCATGGTGGGTGCTTCGCAAAGCGATTTTGACCGTGCCAAAATCATCCTCACCGCAATGGGCAAGAATATTTTTCACTGTGGTGACGAAGGCACAGGTCAAGTGGCAAAAATCTGCAACAATATGATGTTAGCGATCGAGATGATTGCCACCGCCGAAGGTATGGCGCTGGCGACATCATTAGGCATGGACCCCAAAGTATTTGCCAATATTGTCAATACCTCTAGCGGCCGCTGTTGGAGTTCAGATACCTATAATCCCTATCCCGGTGTGTTTGAGAACGCTCCCGCATCACGCGGCTACACGGGTGGCTTTGGCTCTGACCTGATGCTGAAAGATTTAACCTTGGTTACTGAAGCCGCAAAATCTGCAAAGCAGCCGGTATTATTAGCCGCTGCAGCGCAGCAGTTATATCAAATGCACTCGGCAAATGGCAACGGTGCGCTCGATTTTTCCAGCATCATTAAACTCTATAAAAAAGTAGGCTAACCATGACCATAAAACATGAAATTGACGGCCACACCGCCATTATTACTATCGCCAATCCACCCGCAAATACGTGGACGCCTGAGAGTTTAACGGCATTAAAAAACTTGGTGGGCGAGCTTAATGCCAACAAAAGCATTTACGCGGCGGTCATTACCGGAGAAGGCAAAAAGTTCTTTTCTGCAGGCGCTGATTTAAAGCGGTTTCAAGGCGATAAGGTTGGCGCACGCGCCTTTATTTCGGCCTTTGGCGATTGTTTTGAAGCCTTCATGAATGCCCGCTTCGTCACCATTGCCGCCATTAACGGCTACGCTATGGGTGGCGGTTTGGAATGTGCGCTGTCCTGTGATTTACGCATTGCCGAAAGCCAAGCGCAAATGGCTTTGCCTGAGCCAAAAGTAGGTTTATTACCTGGCGGTTGTGGCACCCAAAATTTGCCTTGGCTGGTAGGTGAAGGCTGGGCCAAGCGAATTATTTTAACTGGCGAACAGGTAGATGCCGCCACCGCATTGCGCATCGGCTTGGTAGAAGAAGTAGTTGAAACCGGCACTTCCCTTACCGCTGCAGAAGCAATGGCAACGCGCGTTGCCGGGCTATCACCAAAATCAGTAGAGTTCTGCAAGGGCTTGATTCACAATGCCCGTAACGGCGTGCCCCGTAGCGCTGGCCTAAGCCTAGAGCGCGAACGTTTTATGGATCTCTTTAATTTTGAAGATCAACAGGAAGGTGTGTCGGCCTTTTTAGAAAAACGTACACCAAACTGGAAAAATGCTTGATGACAGATACCAAAGAACCCGAAATACTCGCGCATCAGCATGGCGCAGTAGCCACCTTAACGCTTAATCGCCCGCATGCCTTAAACGCGCTTTCGCACAATATGGTGCATGAAATTTCGCGCTATATAACAGCGTGGGAAAATGATGGCAGCGTGGCTGTTGTGGTGCTGCGTGGTGCTGGACTAAAAGCATTTTGTGCAGGCGGTGATATTCGCGCCATGCGTGAATGTTATCTTGCTGGCGGGCTAAAGCCACAAGCACACATCGATTTTTTTATTGATGAATATCGGCTTGATTATCGCTTGCAGCTATATAAAAAACCGATTATCGCTTTGCTTGATGGCATTGTGATGGGCGGCGGCATGGGGCTAGTGCAAGGAGCACCGTTTCGCCTTGTTGGCCCAAAAACCAAAATGGCGATGCCCGAAACGGCGATTGGTTTGTTTCCAGATGTGGGCGGCAGTAAGTTCATGTCGCACACGCCAACTGGTTTATTTTTGGCACTCACTGGGCAAGTCATTGGTGCAGCAGATGCTATTCACGCTAATTTTGCGAGCTATTATTTGGAACCAGAAGCGTTAAATCAGTTTATTAGCGCCTTAGAACTGCATCACTTTAATGACGATCATTTTGATGCCATTGCGCAAATACTCATGCCCTTTGTGAGCACGGCTCCCCCCTCGTCAATCATGCCGAAAGATGCGCCCATTGAAGGCCTAGCGCGATATGAAGAGGCGATTGACAGGCACTTTAGTTTTGATAAATCACTTAATGAAATTATAGATTCGCTGCAGCGCGAAAAAGATGAAACCTTGGTAGATTGGGCAGAGTTACAACTAAAGATTTTAGCTAAACGCTCACCCACCTCGCTATGCGTAACACATGCTGGTGTGCTGCGTGGCAGGCAGCTCAGCTTGGCCGAATGTTTTCGCATGGAACTTGGCATTGTGACGGAAAGCTTTGCTGCGGGCGATGTAATCGAAGGAATAAGGGCATTGGCGGTTGATAAAGATCATCACCCAAAATGGAATCCAGCAACATTGCAGGAAGTGGATGAAGCTGCAATTGCTAAATATTTTATCAATACTTATCCATCTGACCAACATCCACTGGGTGATTTAGAAACCCGCTTTGGCGAATAGAAAATACCAATATGAAACTTGCTAGCTTTCAATATCTCCCTGCTAAATCCGCTGAGAATGAAATCCGTACTGGCGTATTTTTGGATGACAATAATATACTTGATCTTCAGCTTGAAGCGGTAGCACAAGGGTTTGCGAATAATTTTGCAACCATGCTTGACATCATCGCCGGTGGTGCGGCTGCCCTAGCCCAAATTAGCTTAATGGCTGAAAAGCCGCGAACTGCAGCCATCATGCTCAATACAGTGCTACTTTGCGCACCCATTCCAAGACCTAGAAAAAATGTGTTTT
>JANMDR010000226.1:0-15036 GCA_031376425.1 Betaproteobacteria bacterium | reverse complement strand
TAAAAACACAAAATTCGGGATAGCCTCTTCGCTAAAGAACCGCGACCTGCTGAAATTGACCTCGTCCTCAGCAATATCAATCTTATGGCCAAGCGAGCACGTGATGCTGTTGACCCCGTGGTTTTTATCCAACACGAAGCGCCGGGAACCCCGTTGGCCTACGGTGCGCCCGCGTGGCTGCTCGACGCCCGCCTTGAAGTTGATTCGCGCGATATCTTCATCCGCAAGACTACGTCTGCACCATACGCAAGTTCTGATCTTCAACAACAGCTACGCGATCATGACGTATCTGCTGTTGTTGTAGCAGGGTACGCAACTGAATTTTGTATTGACTCCACTGTGCGTTGGTCTGCGTCCCTTGGTTTCGCCGTCATCTTGGTATCTGATGCGCACACGACGCACGACAAGGCGCACCTACCAGCTACGCAAATCATCGCCCATCACAACGCAACGCTACCCGCCATTCAAAGCCTTGGTGCTCCAGTTAGGGCTGTGCGTGCTGCGACGTTGTGGCAAAACTAGTCGGCAGCGGCAACGTAGCCCAAGAACGTGATTTAATATGTCAGTTAAAGATGATTTCCCTAAAGAAAAAAACTGGAAAAACCTTTATATCCGCTCTGTGAAATTAGCGCGCGCGAAACAGTTGGGTTTTGAATATCCGCGCAGCACTGAAAAACAATTGCTGGCTGAAGTTCAGTTGCCTAAGCAACAAGCTAAAAATATTTTATTTATTTGTAGTAGGAACCAGTGGCGCAGCCCTACTGCCGAGCAGGTATGGTGCAGACATGCTGAACTTTCTGTCCGCTCTGCAGGTACGAGCCCCAATGCTAGACACAAGGTATCTGTAGACGATATCCGCTGGTCAGATGTTATTTTTGTTATGGAAGAAAAACACAAATCTAGAATCGTGGCTGAATTTACAAGACTGCTTGAAAACAAACCCGTGTATGTCTTGGATATACCAGACGAATATAAGTTCATGGACCCAGAATTAGTTGAACAAGTTAAGAAATCAGTTGGTGAGATTCTTGGTCTCTCCTAACCCGTCATTCAAGCAGAATATCTAGCCGCGCTTTATAATTCAAATCTACGTAATCACTAAATTACATGAGGTTAAAATTATGTCCAATATGATTTTGCTTGGCACCCGTAAGGGCACAATAATAGTTGATCGTTCCGAATCCGGTTGGCATGCGCGTCCTATCGAACACGCAGGCGTACCCGTGTGTTACGCAGCACGCGATCCGCGTAGCGGCACCTTGTGGGCTTCTTTAGATCATGGTCATTGGGGGCCAAAGCTGTCACGCTCAGACGATGGCGGCGCTACTTGGCAGGATGTATCGTCTTTAAAATATCCGGAGGGTGCGCGCTATATTGTTAAGGTGCTGCCAACACCAGATTTTGACCCCGCCGCGCCGACAGGCTTACCAGAATATGCGGATGCAACCGTGTATAAGATATGGAATATAGCATTTGGTGCGGCTAATCAACCGGGTAAGCTGTATGCGGGTACGATTCCCGGTGGCTTGTTTGTGAGCAATGATGGTGGGAACAGTTGGGAGCTTAACCGCCCCTTATGGAACCATGAAAGCCGCGGTGGTGATTTGTTTGTGGGTGATGCCACCAGCGATAATTGTTGGTCTGGTACGCCAGCAAGCATTGATTATGGCGTGTTTGAACCGGGCATTCATTCAATCGTTATTGACCCGCGCAATCCTGATCACCTTTATGTGGCCGCATCCTCTGCTGGCGTGATTGAATCTACTGATGGCGGCCACACTTGGGCGTCCCGTAACCGCGGCATGACCAATGATTACATGCCCGATCAGGCAGCAGAATGGGGGCACGATCCCCATTTTGTAGCGGCGTGTAATGATCAGCCCAATCATCTTTGGCAGCAGAATCACTGTGGAGTTTTTTATAGCGACGACGGCGCTCAGAATTGGAAAAAAGTTAGTGTGCCTGAATCCGGTGTGCATTTTGGTTTTCCCATTGCGGTTGACGCAAAAGACGGGCGCACTGCGTGGGTAGTGCCTACGCAAGCAGATTCCGCAAGGATGGCAATTGGTGGTGGTCTATGTGTTGCACGAACAAGCGACGGTGGGCAATCTTGGCAAGTGCTACGCAATGGCCTGCCGCAAGCACATGCTTACGATGTTGTGCTGCGGCATGGTCTTGATGTGGCGGGTGATTGCCTATGTTTTGGCAGTACATCAGGCAACGTGTATCTATCGGAAGATCGTGGTGAAACTTGGGCTAGTTTGGGTAGCAATTTCCCACCGGTGTATTCAGTTCGATTTGGCTAATGTTATGCCCACTGTAAAAATGACCCACCATCTGTACCAGTTCTTTCCGGCGCTCGCAAGCGGTTCACCCACGCTGCCGTCGGGTTCGGTTGCGCAAGTGTTAAGAGCGATTAATGAGATTGCCCCAGGTTTCACCGATTACGTGCTCGACGAACGTGGTGCGTTGCGTCGGCACGTCAATATGAGCATCAATAACAATGTGGTGATTGATCGAAAAACACTTTCGGATCACGTCGCCGATGACGGGGTTCTGTATATTTTTCAGGCGCTGAGCGGGGGATAAGGGCTTTTCTGCAATCATGAAAAAGCAAGTTCGTTCGCAATTTAAAGCGAAATTATGTCGCCCGGCAAAAATACCGGACGGTGATGCGCCTTGGGCTTTCGTCATTTTGCCTAAAGGTGAAAGCGATAGGCTTCCTCGACGAGGCAGAACAAGCGTGGACGGTACGATAAACGGCCAATCATTCCACGCAATGCTTGAGCCGGATGGTCAGCTAAGCCATTGGTTGAAAGTAGATCAGAGTTTATTAGCAATTGCGGGTGCGGGCATTGGCGATAATGTCACTCTTGCAATTGAACCAGTCGCGCAAGAACCAGAACCTGAAATACCAGCAGATTTTCAAAATGTGCTAACTGCCAATGTGGCAGCGTTATCTGCGTGGGAAGCCACCACAACAATTGCGCGGGTAGATTGGATACACTGGATCACCACCGCAAAACAAGCGAAGACCCGCGTAGAGCGGATTGGTAAGGCGTGTGCTATGTTGGCCTCTGGAAAACGACGAGTCTGCTGTTTTGATCCATCAGGCTTCTACAGCAAAGCATTAAGCGCACCGAAAGAAGCCAGCTAAACCGCTGCCCACCAGAGCCGGACTATTCATGCGAGCCAGCGTTCGTTTTTTGCCGTGTGCCTCGCCGCACTGCTTTTAATTGAAATATTAGAACAAAAATGCGTACTGTCGTAGAAATGTCGTCGTGTTGTCGCCTTTTTATCGTTGTTTAGTCGTAAAGGTTTCCTGAATTTAGGTAGAGCATGTAGCTGCCTCAACCACTAAAAGATTATGAGTACGTATGAAAATAAATGCAGAATTGGTTTTTGAACTTCGGACTAAGCAGTCTTGGTCACAAGAGGAGTTGGCGATAGTTGCCGGTGTAAACCTAAGAACCATACAACGAATTGAGAAAGAGGCCACAGCATCGTTGCAATCTAAGAAGGCTCTAGCTTCTGCATTTGGCATACATATTTCTGATCTTGAACCTAAGGAAATATCGACTATGAAAAAGTATGAATATAAAACGCTCGAAATTGTAAGCAAAGAAGGATTCTTGTCCGGCATCAAGCGACAAGAACCGCCAGACTTCGCACGCATCTTAAACACTGAAGGCCAAGACGGTTGGCTCTTAGTTCAAATTCTCACTCCGGAGCTTTCACATGGAGTTTGGGCGGGCAAAACAGGTAATCTACTGGCTCTGTTGCAGCGCGAGCTAGTTGAGTAAGCTGTGAAAAGGCATGGCATCGGGCGAGCCTAGCGGTGTACTGTTGTGAAAGGAATGCGCAGATTTTTCGCAAAAGCATGCTGTTAGGTCTGTCGCTGAAGTTGAGGTTTGCGTTATGGTTGAAGAAATCACCGAGCGGCGAAGAAATGGAAGCTTTTGAGCAAGCAGAAAGCAATTTTTTTTGAAACTAACTGAACTCATGGCGGCAGAAAGGCTCAATATGGCGGAACGTCCAAAATTCGTGAACATCGACGACTACCTTGCATCCGTATCGCCGGAATCCAAACGCATCCTTGAAGAAATACGAAAACTTGTG
This sequence comes from Betaproteobacteria bacterium, assembly GCA_031376425.1. GTDB lineage: Bacteria > Pseudomonadota > Gammaproteobacteria > Burkholderiales > Usitatibacteraceae > JANMDR01. The sequence goes on along the minus strand of JANMDR010000226.1, from coordinate 10,917 downwards.
CGCGCCAAGGTTCCAAGCGCAACGGAAACCATTAGCTACCAGCTCCCTGCCTTCAAGCTCAGGCGCACTTTCATCTATTTTGCGGCTTTCAAGAAGCATATTGGTATCTATCCACCCGTGAAAATAGATAAAACTCTCACGAAGGCCTTGCTACCGTACGCCGGTGAGAAAGGGAATTTGAAATTCCCGCTCGATCAGCCCATACCTTACGATTTAATTGGTCGTGTGGCAATTGCGCTAGCGAAGCAATATGAATGAGCGGATCAGCGGCTTCTTGCAGCCAACCCCCTTTGGTTTCAACAGAATTCAATCGGCGCACCATATTTCGATTAACTAATTGGCTGGCGTAGCGCCCGCATCGACAGCCTCAGATAGAACCAAAAAATAGAGGAGCTTTTTATGCAACATGAATTGCATGCCGAAGATGCGTCATCCGAACTTGAAAACTTAAGGCGGAATTTTCCTCCAGCGTGATTAAATTGGCGCATGGAAAGTTCATTCAAACCGAAGCCGCTTCGCGGGTAGAGTTAACTCAAGCATTAACCTAGAATTTCCATTAGGCGCAGCTACGCTGCTGCTTCGACGTCTGCGGCGCATTTTCGGCCATTTTCGATGCTCTTCGGTACCAATAGCTACGGCTATTGGCTTCTCAGTCGCATCAAAACTGTCTCGAAACTGCGCTTGCATCCATTCGAAGCCCTAATGGAAAATCTGGGATTAATCCGCAAAACGGAGTGCAAGGATTACGTTCGTATTTTCAACCCCTCGGAGTAAGGATTATGTCCAAGCATCGGATTTTCACCACGGAATTTTCTAAGGTCTATCCGCTCTATGTTCAAAAAGCGGAACGTAAAAATCGCACACGAGAAGAAGTTGACCAAATCATCTGCTGGTTGACTGGCTATGCTCAAGCAGGTTTGGAAAAGCAAATCGAACAAAAAACAGATTTTGAAACCTTCTTTTCTCAAGCACCCGTTATCCATCCAAATATTTCGCTTATCAAAGGCGTGGTGTGCGGTGTTCGCGTGGAGGAAGTAGAGGATCCGTTGATGCAAAAAATACGATATTTAGATAAGCTGATTGATGAACTCGCAAAAGGAAAAGCGATGGAGAAAATTTTGCGATGATGACGGGATGAACGATGTTAACTCAGGCGTTCGGCGTAAGTGGCATGGATAGATGAAGGCATGCACAGCACGCTGGTACAATCTGACCAAGCATCATTTTCAGCCGGATTGGTCAGTTGCGAACACTTAAATTGACGCCAGCAATAATACGCGTTGATTATCAGTAATTTTTATCCAAATATTAGGGTGAGACGCGCTATTTTTTGCGGATGTGGTGCGTCCTCAATGGAGTTAAGCCGCACAAAAAGGACCCTGCACTATGCGCATCGAAGTAGATGATCTAACCCGCCCCGCCGTACACGATCTGCTGAACGAACACCTGACGAATATGTACGAGTTGAGTCCGCCTGAACAAGTGTTCGCGCTGGATCTATCAAAACTTAAAGTCCCAAACATCACTTTCTGGACAGTCTGGGAAAATGATCAACTCTTAGGGTGCGGTGCCTTGAAGGAATTGACGGCAACGCACGGAGAGATCAAGTCGATGCGCACACCCGCAAAACTGCGGGGCCGTGGTGCCGGTCGAACAATACTCACCCAGATCATCGCAACAGCAAGGCAACGTGGTTATCAATTGCTCAGCCTAGAAACCGGCACGCATCCCGCCTTTTTGCCAGCGCAGCGGCTTTATTCAAGCGCGGGTTTCCAAGAAGCAGGTCCATTTGCAAGCTATAAGGAAGACCCACACAGTTTGTTCATGCAACTTCAGCTCACGCCAAGTGTGGAGTAATCCCACGCTCACGTGGAGGGTTCATTACCATCGGTGGAAGGTGACTGGCGTATTAGGGGCACGGTATGCCGCGCCCTCAGGGGTGGTTCTGCGGTGAAAGCACATCACACCGTTGGGTTTCGCTGCAAGGAAAAACACCATTCCTCCACAGGCATGACAACTATTTGTACGCTGCCGGTGATGCGCAAGATTTACCTTCAAATGACGGTTTGATTTTCGCTTTGTTGGTATTGTCGGCATCAATTTGATTCACCGCACAGTAGCCAATTTCTTCGACAATCGCCAAGCTGCCACGGCTGGTGGCGGCGAAAATGGCTTGGTCTGATACGCCAGCAAAACAGAATGTGACTGCTTGGGATACTGCGGCTTCGCAGTTTGATGCAGGCATGCCAAGGCACTGACGCAAATAGCCTTGGTCGCGGCAGGCGTAGCTTGCTACAAGGCCGCGTGTGGATTGCAGGAGTTGTAGGCGCTGTTTGCCACTGTCTGATGCTGTAGTGGTGATGGTTGCCGGAAGGGTAGCTGCGTAATTGGGTGCAGATGTAATAACGTCGCGCACGGGATCGGCTTTTGCTGTTCGTAAAGTTTGCGGTTGTTCAGCGCGTGATTCCATGCCGCATAAGGGGGCTTCTGGTGTAAACGGCGCGTAAGTGGGTACCGGTGTTGGTGGTTGCGCCTTAGCATGTAGTGTGGCGTTAGCATCGCCGGTTAAATCCACTTTAAATAGATTGCCGCTTGGGCTTAACGTGAACGCGAATTTTAAAACATCGTCTGCGGCGTTCATTTGATAGCGAGCCTTGGACCATGAACCACTTGGGTGGTCACCAAAGCGCACATTCGCTACAAACAACCTCGCGCCAGCCCGCTCCGATGCGCCAATGGGGAGTTCGCGCGGGCGATAGTTTGCAGTTTTTAGCCATGCTTGTGCTTGCTGACGGTTGGCGATTTGCCCAGGCTGGGCGTAGGCGGCGGCCAAAAGTTCCACCACCCAACCGTTTGAGTTTTGATAATCAGTTGAAAAAGGATAGGCAATGGCGCTGTAGGTTGGCTCATGCATGCGCATTTTTAGTGGTGACTGTAATGCCGCGATTAAGCGTTCTTGGATGACAGGGCTGGGCACAAATAGGCTTGATTCAAAGCTGTACATTTCGTCGAGAAAAAAGTTGCCCAAACCTTCATCGTACATATTGGATAACCCACCGCCGCAGGTGTTTAAGGCGTGGGTAATAATCCAGCGCCCTTTGGGATGATCGCGTTGCACAAATCCTAAATGGGTGTAGCGCATACCGCGCGTAGATTGGTCTGAACCAATTCGTGCAATCACGGCAATATGCACATCTTGTGTTTCCAGTTTAACGGCGACGCGCTGGGCGAGGTCGAGTGCTTGCGCAGTTTCAGTAGCAGTGGGCGTGCGTGACTCGCAAGTACGCCCCGCGAATGCCGCTGGTGTGGTCGCCAAATTTATCGTGGCCGCAATGAAAGCGGTGATGATTATTTTATTCATGGATATCTCCGTAGAGTTTTTATTTATGAATTGATAGCGCTGGCTTATGAGCTTCTTGATGAATGCAGCAGGGTAGCGGTTGATGCATTGGGCACAAACGCCAAGGTAGTAGCACCCACCATCAAAAACGCACCAGCGCTATGGGCCACAACTGCTACCGTATTGCCCACTGTTACGCCGATACCGCGCACCACATTCGCGCTCATGCGTACTACTTGGGTTGCGGCAGTTCCGGCTACGCGCAGCGTCAACACCGCTGTTTCACCCACAAACTCTACAGCTGATAACACCACTTGACCAGCAGCCGCAAATGCGAGAAGCGGCGCTGCCGCGATGCTGGCGGTCACAGCAATACTGCCCGCAACGCTCGCGGCACTGGCATGTACGGAAGCTGAGATAGGATCGTGACCATAGGCTAGTACTGGAGTGGAAACTACGCTAACGGCGGTGATTAATGCGGCGACGGTTGCGGCGGAAATTTTACGCGTCAGCGTAGGCACCAAGGAGGGCATGGCGGAGGGCACAACGGATGGCACAAAGGTCTGCTTGTTCATGGTGACTCCAAATAGAAACCGAAAAAGTTCGGTAGACGTACTTTGCACCAAAAAGTGTAGATATGCGATACGAATTTTATGTGGTATCATTTTTTGATACTATTTTTAGAAGGTAAGGGCTAAAAATGAACCAAAGCGAACGTTTATTGGATGCGCTTAAAAAAGTTTTAAAGGCGCGCCGTATTACTTATGCGCAATTAGCGCTAGGTTTGCAGGTAAGTGAGCCAACCGTAAAGCGATTATTCGCGCAAGAGCAGATAACACTAAATCGCTTAGAGCAAATCTGCGATTTTTTAGGCCTTGAATTCGCAGACCTTGCCAATCAAATCAGGGAAGGGCGTATGCCGCAGCAGCTATCGCTAAATCAGGAAGCGGCACTGGCTGAAGAACCGCGTCTTCTAGCATTTTTGCAATATTTGCTAAATGAATGGTCGGTAGCTAATATGCGCGAAAAACTCGATATTACCGATACTGAATGCGTGCGTTGGCTGACGACCTTAGACCGCTTGCAAATAATTAAACTTTTTCCCGGTGATAAAGTGCGCTTAAACGTAGCCCGCACCATCAACTGGCGACCGACCGGCCCTGTGCGGGCGCGACACGCGCGTAGGGCGGTGAGCGAATTCATGATCCACGCCTTCAACGGTAAAAACGAAGCCATTCGCTACGCGTTTCGTGAGGTGTCAAATGCCACACAAGAAATCATGCTCCGCAAGCTCGCAAAAATCGCTGAAGAATTTGACGAGTTGGCAGATTATGACGCTAACCTGCCAGCCGCAGAGCGCACCTCTATTGGCTTTTTAACCGCACAACGACCCTGGCAGTTTTCTATCATGGAAGCCATACCGCATCGGGATGCGGTAGTGGCGGCACCGGTAGTTAAAAATGGTAAGCCAAAACGGGCGCCCGGAGGCTTGCGCAAGGTCGTTACTCGTCTGGTTAAATAGCGCGGAAATAGCCTAAAATAGGCCATCTTAAGTGTATTTAAAACGGTTGCATTTTAACGACTGCGATTTTTCCAGTATAGTTCTAGTAACCTTATCAACGTACGGTAAAATCCGTCATCATTTTTTGGACGCAGCTTGGACTCTCCTCGTTCTGCCGCATGGGCAGGTATTAAGGCACAAATTCCCGGAACGCTGGGCATTATTCCGTTTGGTTTAATTACCGGTGCTGCGTCTAACGCGGCGGGTATTGATCCATGGTTTGCGTTTGTGCTATCCATTATTGTTTATGCTGGTGCGGCGCAACTTGCCGCCATTTCGTTGATCGCTCAACACGCGCCAGCAACAGTGTTACTGCTTACCGTCACCGTGATTAATTTGCGGATGCTGATGTATAGCGCGGCTGTGGCACCTTTGTTTCAACATTTAAATTGGCGCTGGAAGGCCGCGATTGGCTACACTTTAACTGACAATGCTTTTGCGCTGATGTTGGCGAAATTTGATCGTAATAGCCCACATGCTAATTCCCATTGGTTCTATGCAGGTGCTGCTGGTTACCTCTGGGTAGTATGGCAAACCACAGTGGGCTTAGGTATTTTTGGGGGCAGCAAATTACCAGATTCTTGGAATATGGAATTCGCAATACCGTTATTTTTCCTATCGTTACTATTGCCTGCGTTACGGACCAGATGTCACTGGACAACGGCTGTCGTTGCGGGTTTAGCGTCAATTTTTACTGTGGCATTACCCTTTAAATTGGGGCTTCTGGTGGCGGCATTTGTGGGCATGGCTACGGGCTTACTCTGCGAATATCGGGTGAAAAATAATGAGTGAGCAAGCGTGGCTTTGGGTATTAATGTTAGTAATGGGTGCCATTACTTTTGCGATTCGAACTGCTTTTTTGATATTGCCTGCCAGTACCAAACTGCCAGAAACGCTCGAACGCGCTTTAAAATATGTGGTTGCAGCCGTACTGCCTGCATTGGTGATTCCTGACGTGTTATTTCGCGCACCACCGCTTGGGTGGGCGTTTGATCCGGTGCGGTTAATTGCTGCAGCGGTAGCCGTGGGCGTGGCGTTATGGACTAAAAACGTATTGGCTACACTAGCTAGTGGTATGGCAGTGTTATGGTTGTTAAAATGGTTAGCGTGGTTTTAATGGCGCAGCCAAGTTTAGAAGGTAATTAGATGCTACAAACCATTGCGCTGGCAGGGCTGTTCGTCGAGATTTTGATTCTCTGCGCGATCGGCTTCGTATTGCGTAAGCAAGGCTACACTGTGCTGGTAACGCTAAGCCTGTGTGGGTGCTTGGCGGTAATTTGGCGGGTAGTGGTGTGCTTAATTAGCGCCATTGTTGCAGGGGCAATGCGTAGGGCTGCAGGAAATGCCCTGCCATTTGGCAATAGTTTGCGGGCGTTTTGGGTTGAGACACGGGCCAAGATGTTGAGCATGTCTTTATTGCAGCCATTTCATCCGCTATTTATGGGGGCAGAACCCAAAAATGTCGATCCCAAGGTCGCGCCGATTGTGCTGCTGCACGGTTATGTGTCTAATCGCGGAATTTGGTGGTGGTTTCGAAAAGAATTGCAGCGTGCACGGCCACAGTCGGTGATTTACTCACTCACGATAGAACCGGTGTTTGGCTCGATAGATGCGTGCGCATTACAGCTCGCTGAGCGCTTGGCCACGATTCAATCACAGCACCCAAACCAGCCCATCACCGTGATTGTGCATAGTATGGGCGGGCTTATGACAAGGGCGTATTTGCGCGATTGTGCCATTGCCGGTAAAGCGCACGGCTTGGCTAAACTTATTTGTTTGGGCACGCCCCATGCGGGAACGCAATTTGCCCGCTTTGGCTTTGGCCTCTGCGCACAGGAAATGCGTTGGAAAAGCCCATGGATATTGGCTTTGCAAAAGGTTGAGTTACAGCAACCGCTCACGCTACCGGTGACTTGCATCTATACCCTTAATGATGATTTGGTGTATCCAGCGGAAAGCGGTGCTTTGATGACGACTGATGAAAAGGCGCATATTGAGCATATCGCCGTAAGTGCGGTAGGGCATGTAAGTTTGTTATTTTCGCCCGATGTATTGGCGTTGGTGTTGAAGCGCTTATAGGAGTAGCACTAAGGTGTAGCATCTAGCTCATATCAGCAAGTATGCGCAGCAGGGTTTGATGAAGTGCGTTTGTGTTTGCAACCACGGCATCGGCACCCCACGCGTTAATATCGCTACCGTTTGCCACATAGCCATAGCCTGCCGCCACACTCGCCATACCGGCGGCTTTGGCCGCTTGAATATCGCGGGCGTCATCACCTACATAGATGATGCGCTGCGGTTCAATGTTAAGCAATTGTGCGGCGTGCAGCAGGGGCTCTGGATGCGGCTTGCGATGCGGCGTGGTATCACCGCAGACGATGCAATTAGCGCTGCTTAAAAAATCATGTTCACGTTGCATATGCTGCCATAATGCTTGGGTGTATTTTGTGGCTTTGTTAGTAACAATCCCCCAGGCGATATTGCGAGTGCAAAGCGCTGCTACGCACTCGCGCATACCGGCGTAGGGTATGGAATCAATACAAATATTAGCCGCATAATAGTTGAGTAAACTAGCCTGTAGACCAGCAAATTCAGGGTGTTCCGGCGTGAAGCCAAAGCCGACATCTAGCATGCCATGCGCACCACGCGAGGCATAAGGTGCGGCTTTGCTAACTGGAACAGGGGCTTGCTTTCTATCATGCAATACGCGGTTCAATGCTCGGGTAAGGTCAGCGGCGGTGTCGGCAAAGGTGCCGTCTAAATCAAACAGTATGGCGTGCTGCTTTAGTGAATTCAAGGAACTCAAAATTTATGCCTCTAGTTTGGTGCCTTTAATTTTTATGCCTTTAATAAATCCAAAGCCTTAAAGCGCTGCTTAAAGATTGCTTGAGGGTTTTGTCCCCACCATGATTCGATAATGGTGCTGTACAGTGCGCGGGTATCAATAACGGGTTCGGGGCCGCCAACAACGGGTACGCTGGTGAGCGGCATCATCTGGCCGTGAAAGCCACCCTTAACGCGGCCACCAAATAATAAATGCGCGCTAGACCAGCCGTGGTGAGTACCTTGGGTGTTATTTTCATTGGGCGAGCGGCCAAATTCATCGTAGGTGGCGATCAAGGTTTGATCCCATGCGCCTATTTCCTGCATGGCGGTGCGGAAGCTATCCAACCCCTCGGCGAGGCGCGTTAAGGCAGTGCCGTGGTGTTTTAACTGATCCCAATGGGTATCAAAGGCATGATGGTGATCGCCATCGGCAGCATTGATGGTAATGTGAACCACAGGCGGCGCGATGCCAGCGGCTGCCATTTGTACTGTGGCATAAAGTGCAGCAGAAAAGGCGTCGGTGCTGAAGTTGGTTTTTAGCGTCATAAAATTGGGCTGGCTAAAATGATTAGCCATAGTTTTAGCTGGCGTGGTTGCCGTGGTATCGGCACGGCCTAGATCACGCGTGGCAACCCAAGTGGAGGCCTGCTGAAGCTGCAGCACGCGCAATTTATCGCCGCGAAACGGCCCCATAGGATCAGCTTCGCGAATGTCTAAATCATTAAAGGCGATGGCATCGAGCTTGTGTTTATCGGTGCGTGGTTGCGCTAGCAGCGCTCTCGTTAGCCAGCCATCGATTAAAAATTCATCTACACCCGCGCCTGTAAATTGCATTTCTAAATCACGATAATGCTGGTTCGTGATTTCGGCTTGGCCTATGCCTTGCAGCCATGCCATATCACCAGATTGCCAGCTTGATAGCAAGGGTTTTAGTGCCGCATGCATGCCCTGTTTTTCATTGAGATGCAGGAGATTTTCGCGGGGCAGCGCCAAGGTGGGGCGCATCGATTTATATTTTGGGTCAGCGAACGGGACTAAAGTATTAAATGCATCGTTACCGCCCTTTAAATAGATGAGGACTAGTAGTTTTTGCGGGGCGGCTATCGGAGTGGCTATCGGAGTAGCAATTACTGGCGCGACTGTGGAAGAACTTAGGGACGTGGCGGAAGGGGTGGAAATGGCGGAAGTAGCGTTGGCCCAAGCTGGTAGCGCTGCCTGCGCGAACGATAAGCTAACGGCACTTTGCATGAAGTGGCGGCGGGTAATTATTGGGTTGGTTTTATCAAGTTTCATTAACAGAAGGTGCCTTATTTACGGGCTTTAGCAAGGCATTTTTAAGATATTGTTGGATTAAAATTTCCGACAGGCGATGCTGTAATTTACATCGGCATTGCGCCCCAGCTTATATATTTTGGTAAAGGGGTTGTAAGTCATGCCGCATACGTCCACAGTTTGCAAATCGGCGTTCCGGGCGAGGGCGGAAAGTTCAGAAGGAGTAATAAATCTCTTGTAGTCATGGGTGCCTTTTGGCAGCATGTTCAAAATATATTCGGCACCAATAATAGCGAATAAATAGCTCTTTGGATTGCGATTTAAGGTGCTGAAAAATACCCAGCCACCCGGTTTTACTAGCGCTGCACAGGCGTTGATAGTGCTTTGCGGATCGGGAACATGCTCAAGCATTTCCATACAGGTGACGCAATCAAATTGCGCTGCCTGCTCTAGGGCTAATTGCTCGGCGCTAACTAAGCGGTAGTCTACCTTTTCACCACTCTCAAGCAAATGGAGTTTGGCTACCGCGATGGGTTTTTCGGATAAATCAATGCCGGTAACTATAGCGCCGCGTACCGCCATGCTCTCGGCCAAAATGCCCCCCCCACAACCAATATCGACAACCTTCTTGCCCTTAAGCTGTACTTTTTCGTCGATATAGTTAAGCCTGAGTGGGTTGATTTCGTGCAGCGGCTTAAATTCGCTGTTTTTGTCCCACCATCGCGAAGCCAATGCACCAAATTTCTCTAGTTCTGCGGGATCAACATTGGTATTGGGGATTGGTGTTGGTGCTGTTGCATTCATTTTTCTGACCGGTTTATTGTCTAATTCTAGCTGCAAAGTTTAGCTGCTGACGCGTGCTGCCCATGATTTTGCTTTGATAATAAGCTCGGCTTCATCCAAGCGCGTTAATTTGCTGTTTTCAAGCAGTACTTTACCATCAACCCAAACATGGCTGACATGCTCGCGCCCCGCTGCGTAAAACAGATGCGAAAGTGGATCAAATACGGGCTGGGTTTCAACAGTGTCAAGGTTTAGCGCCACCATATCGCAGGCTTTGCCAGGGAGCAGGGAGCCTATTTCGGCATCCCATCCAAGTGCTTTTGCTGGTGCCAAAGTACACATTTCTAAAAGCTTCAGCGCCGGGAGGGAAGCAGCATCACCGCTTACGCCTTTTTGTAATAGGCCTGCTAATTTGGCCTCAGCGAGCATATCAAGGCGGTTGTTGCTGGCGGTGCCGTCGGTGCCAATACCTATATTTATGTTTGCGGCCACCATGGCGTTGATGGGCGCAATACCGCTGCCAAGCTTTAAGTTTGAGACGGGGCAATGCGCTACATGCACGCCTTTAGCAGCAAATAATGCAATTTCCTCTGGATTCATGTGTACGCAATGCACAGCAATTAAATTGGGACCGATTACCCCTAAACGATCAAGGCGGGCAATCGGGCGTTCGTTATACTGCTTCAAGCTATCGGTAATTTCTGATGCAGTTTCTTGGATATGTACCATCATTTGCACATCCATCTCTGCAGCAATGGTGGCAACGCGCTCAAAGGTGGCATCAGATACGGTATAGGGCGCGTGGGGTGACAATAACAATTTTAGTGTTGGGTCAGAATCAAAATCTTGTCGTGCTGCTAGAGCACGCTGGATATAGGCTTCAGCATCGCTAGCATAGGGCGTGGGGAATTCTAAAATTGCCCCACCTAAGGCAGCGCGCATGCCTGCCTTACGCACTGCTGCTGCGGCGGTATCGTGATAAAAATACATATCGGCAAAGCAGGTAACACCGGCGCGTAGGCTCTCAGCACAGGCTAACTCAGTACCGTCCAGTACAAATTCTTTGCTCAAGAGCTTGGTTTCAGCAGGCCAGATATGGTCATTGAGCCACGTCATCAGCGGCTTATCGTCTGCC
>JANMDR010000207.1:0-15850 GCA_031376425.1 Betaproteobacteria bacterium | reverse complement strand
CCTCTCCCGCGAGGGGAGAGGGGAGCAAAAATAGATCGCACTACCGTAATTGAAAGTCTTCCACTCTACAGACCATGCACGCCTAGGAACCTACAACAACCCATCTTTCTTAAACATATCGCGGATACCGCGCACGGCTTGTCGGGTGCGGTCGGCGTTTTCTATTAGCGCAAAACGCACATGATCATCGCCATAATCGCCAAAACCGATACCCGGGGATACGCTCACCTTAGCTTCGGATAGGAGCTTCTTCGCAAATTCTAATGAGCCTAACTTCGTGTAAAACTCAGGTAACTTCGCCCAAATATACATAGAAGCCTTTGGTTTTGTGGTCACCCAACCAATTTCTGCCAACCCTTTATGAAGCACATCACGGCGCAATTGGTACTCAGCGACAATTTCAGTCACGCACTCTTGTGGCCCCTCAAGAGCGGCGATGGCGGCCACTTGAATTGGCGTGAAGGTGCCATAGTCGTGATAGCCTTTAATGCGTGCCAACGCTGAAACTAATTCTTTATTGCCCACCATAAAGCCAACTCGCCAGCCCGCCATATTGTAGCTTTTACTCATAGTAAAAAATTCAACGGCCACGTCACGTGCACCGGGTACTTGCATGATCGATGGGGGTTTCCAGCCATCGTAGGTTATGTCGGCATAGGCTAAATCATGCACCACCAGCACATTATTAGCTTTGGCTAGGGCAACGATGCGCTCAAAAAAATCTAGTTCTACACACATCGCCGTCGGGTTAGATGGGAAACCTACAATCATCATTTTTGGCTTAGGGTAACTTTCTTTGATCGCCCGTTCGGCTTCCGCAAAAAAATCAACGCCCTCGGTCATGCGCACATGCTTAATTTGCGCCCCGGCAATTACTGCACCATAAATATGAATTGGGTAGCTTGGGTTTGGCACCAAAACCGTGTCACCCCGATCCAGGGTAGCCAACATTAGGTGCGCCAGCCCTTCTTTAGAACCAATCGTGGCGATGGCTTCTGAATCAGGGTCAAACACCACGTCATAGCGGCGCTTATACCAATCACAAATAGCCTTGCGCAAGCGCGGAATACCTTTGGAAACCGAATATCCGTGCGTATCGGGACGCTTTGAAGCTTCCACTAATTTATCCACAATATGCTGGGGCGTGGCACCATCGGGGTTGCCCATCGACATATCAATAATATCTTCGCCGCGCCGTCGTGCGGCCATTTTTAGCTCGGACGTGATGTTGAAGACATAAGGCGGCAAACGGGAAATACGCGGGAATTCGTGGCTCATAGTGGTTTTAAATTAGGTTATTGTGCGGTGCAATATTAAATTCTAGCCTGTTTTGCACCGCAAAGTGCCACCCGTTTTGTGGCGCAACGTAATTTAACTGCAAAAATTAGCAAGCAACACCATAAATTCAGCATAAATACTGCGCTATTTACCTTGGAAACACCCTAGGTGTAGGCGTCTACAACCCAATTAATGAATTGGCTGCGCAATGGTGTTGCAAGGTATCATTACTACTTATTTCTAAACAATCTCCGTATTTAACGCCCCATGAAGCTGACTTTGCACAAAACTGATGGTCAAAACTTAATTACAGGCCACAGCACCACCGAAATTTTTATTAATGCATCGCCATATGGCACGCCCCTTATCGTGATGGCGCAGCATCTGATTTCGCCCTGGGAAAACAGCGCCTTGCCGAACATGACTTTTGGTGCTTTTGCTGATTTATTAACGCTTAAACCAGAGTTAGTGGTGTTTGGTTCTGGGGCTAAGTTTCAATTTCCCGATCCACGTATTGGCGTAGAATTTGCCAAGTTAGGTATTGGTTTTGATGTGATGGACACCCCAGCGGCTTGCCGAACTTACAATGTTTTGCTCAGCGAAGGCCGTAACGTGGCGGCAGCGCTATTACGGTAAGAATGTGATGGAAATTAAGTGGATTGAAGATTTTTTAAGTCTTGCCGAAACCGGCAGTTTTTCGCGCTCAGCCGAACAGCGTCACGTTACGCAGCCAGCCTTTAGCCGCCGCATCCGCGCATTAGAAAATTGGCTGGGTGCAGAGTTGGTAGATCGAAGCAATTACCCGACCAGCCTCACCGTTGCCGGTGAGGCATTTCGTGAACGCGCCGCAAATATTTTGCGCGAACTATATGATGCACGCTCGATGCTGCGAGGCCAACGACCGATACCGGTAGATACGGTCACCATCGCTATTCCCCATGCGTTAGGGCTTAACTTTTTCCCAAAATGGTTAACCGGTATAGAGCGGAATTTTGGTACTTTATCAACCAAATTATTCGCGCTAAATGTGCATGATGCGGTGATGTCGCTGGTTGAAGGCAATTGTGATTTATTGCTTTGTTATCATCACCCTGAACAGCCCATTCAACTAGATACCAAACGCTATGCCATGCTCCAGCTAGGATTTGAAGCGTTAAAACCTTATGCCCGCGCCCAGCGTTCCGGAGAGCCACAATATCGGCTCCCAGGTAGTGTTGCTGAACCCATTCCGTATTTAGCCTACTCGCCAAACGCGTATTTAGGCCGTATGGTGGAAATCATTTTAAGTGCGGCTCGCCGCCCCAATCATCTTCAACGCCGCTATGAAACCGATATGGCGGAAGCACTGAAAGTAATGACCACTGAAGGCTTCGGCCTAGCTTGGCTGCCCGATAGCGCGGTACGGGGCGAACTACGCAATAAAACCTTAGCGTTGGCGGGTGATGAAAAATGGTTCGGCAATATGGAAATTAGACTCTATCGCGATATGTTGGGGTCGCAATCGACCAAACCTATTGTGAATGCGCTGTGGATGCACCTTGCCGCGAAAACACCAACGTAAGATTGCGCGTAAAAACATTACTCTCGTGATGCTAGATAAATTCCGCTCAACAGCACCACAAACCCGCAAAACTGCATGGTTGAAAAAACCTCGCCAAAAAATAACCACGCCAGCAATGCCGATGCCACTGGCTCACCTAAAATAACCACTGCCACAAAGGTAGCGCTCACATGCCGCAACGCCCAATTAACCGCGCTATGACCCAGCAATTGTGGGCCTAACGCCAAGCCAGCTAGCGCAAGCCACGCACCAATACTAAAACCCGTTAGCGCCGATCCGCTCACCAAGCACAATAATAAAAGGGTCACGGCGCTGGCACTATATACCACCGTGAGATATTGCAGCAAGGGCGGCGCGCGGTGACCGGAATTGCCCAATTTACGGCCTATTAGCAGGTATCCGCAAACCGTTAATGAGCCTAATAGCGCAAGGCTATTGCCTAACAGCGGGTTAGGAGAAGCCACCGTGGCCGCACGTGAATAATCGGCTAAAAATATCAAGGCACTGCCGCAAAGGGCGGCCACTACGCCAGCGATTAACCATTTAGAAAGCTTTTCGCGCAATACCAGCAATGAAAAAAGTGCAATCCAAATAGGGTTGGTGGTTACCAACGCGGTGCTACTTGCTACCGATGTGTAGGCAAGGGAAGATATCCATGATGCAAAATGCGCGGCTAAGAATATACCCGCCACGGCACTCAGCCCTATTTCGCGCGGGGTCATAGCAAACGGTATTGTGGTAGTGGTAGCGGCGGCACCAGAACTACGGCGCAAGCGCTGAATGCTAAACAAAATATTAAGCACCACAGCAGCCAAACCCATACGCCATACCGCAATCGTAAACGAAGCAACCCCTTCTGTTTGTGCATGCCGCACCAAAATAGCGGAGGAAGAAAAAATAAGTACCGCAACAGCAAGAATGGTGTTGGCAAGCCAGCGCGGTGGCGGAGACGTTGGGGCGATAGCCATTACGAGTAAACCTGTTCTAATTTATAATTTTAAGCACAATAATGGACACATTTTAGGACGTAATATGCTTAAAACGCCCTAAAATAAAGCTTCTCCAGCCTATTATTTAGCACCCTGCGCTATTTAGTATCCTGCTTAACCCCAAAGCAATGGGCAGGAGTAGGAAATTCACCGCTACGCACTTCCAACGCATACTGCGCGACAGCGGCTGAAATAGTATCCGCCACGTTGGCATATTTTTTCGCAAACTTCGGTGTGAAATCGGTAAATAAACCCAGCACATCTTCAGCTACCAGCACCTGACCATCACACGCGGGTGAGGCGCCAATGCCAATCGTAGGCACACCCACAGCCTGGGTAACGGCACGCGCTACCGGTTCTAAGGTGCCTTCAATAACCATCGAAAAGGCACCGGCGGCTTCCATCGTTTTCGCGATGCCGCACCATTTTTCAATCGCATCAATCTCACGGCCCTGCGCCTTAAAACCGCCCATAGTGTTCACATGCTGCGGCATTAAACCAATATGTGCCATCACCGGAATTCCCCGCGCCACTAAAAAACTCACCGTTTCCGCTAGCTCTGCTCCGCCTTCCATTTTTACGGCCTGCGCACCACTCTCTGCCATTGCCCGTGCGGCATTACGAAACGCCTGTTCTTTCGATTCCTGATAGCTGCCAAAGGGCATGTCGAGCACCACACAGGCTTTTGCCGAACCACGCATTACCGCTTTCGTGTGCGCAATCATCATCTCAAGGGTGACAGCCAAGGTTGATTCCATGCCGTAAAGCACCATGCCTAGGGAATCACCCACAAGTAAAATATCGCAATACGGATCAAACAATTGCGCCATGGGCTTAGTGTAGGCCGTGAGCATGACCAACTTTTCGCCTCCGCTAGATTTTTGGGCTTTAATAGCGGGAACGGATAATCTCTTAACAGTAGCATGCACACTCATAAATACCTCGAATTAGTAACTTAAGGATTACAATAGCAGATTGAAAATTTCGGGTGTTACCGCGAACAGTAACTAGGCGGCATTTTATAGACTTCAGGAGCAAATATGCATTTAATTTTAAGAATTGTGGTGAACGGTTTAGCGCTTATGCTGGTAGCGTATTTGTATGGTGGGGTAAGCATCGATAGTCCCATCGCCGCTATTATCGCCGCTGTGGTACTGGGTATCGTGAATGCCATCATCCGACCAGCCTTGTTATTGCTAACGCTACCGGTTACGGTATTAACGCTCGGATTATTCTTGTTTGTAATTAACGCGCTCATGTTTTGGCTGGCCGCAGAACTGGTACCAGGCTTTAGAGTATCAGGCTTTATGGCGGCACTCATAGGCTCGGTAATGTATAGCGTGATTACCACGGTGACAAGTTGGTTAATTACCCCTAGTAAAAGCACCAAAAAAGAAGACTAACGTTCAAGTAATTGGAGCGCTATTATGTTGATCAAATTATTCAACCCCTCCGCCCACGCTATGGTGCGCATTCGCGCAATCGCGTTCTTTTTGCCAGCAATGCTGCCCCTATCGCTGTACTGGGCAGTACAACTTGGCAATCGCACTGGGGCGCATGATGTATTTGCGTTCTTTCCGCTGTTTTTAATTTACGGCGTAATGACGGCGCTAGATTATCTAATTGGCCGCGATGAAACGAATTTAGCGCCAGATGAGCCCGCAGCAAGGAGTCAATTAGGCGCATTTTTTTATCGCTTCCTTATTCTTTCTATCTTGCCCATTCAGCTCATTACCCTGTATTTTTCAGCGGCCTATTTTGTCGAAGCGCCGTTAAGTTTAATTGGGCAATTAGGCTGGCTTATTTCCGTTGGTGCTATCGGTGGAATATTGCCCATTAACGCCGGTCATGAGCTAGTGCATAAGCCAACACGTTTAGAACAAACCACGGGGGGCCTAGTGCTTGCCACGGTGTGCTACGGCAGTTTCAAAACCGAGCATGTTTACGGTCATCACGCCTGGGTATCCACACCGCGTGACCATTCCAGTGCTCCACGCGGTGCCAACATTTATACCTTTGTACCAGATAGTATTTTCCACAACGTACTAGGCGGTTTCACGTTAGAAGCGGCACGCTTAGCCCGACGCGGATTCAAGGCGTTTTCATGGCGCAATGAGCTTATTTGGTGGACGCTAACGAGTTGCGCCCTCACCGTATTTTTCGGTTGGAAATTTGGGTTGCTGGGTGTAGTGTTTTTCCTTGCGCAATCACTCATTGCTATCGTTCATTTAGAAATTATTAACTACGTTGAACACTATGGCCTAAGCCGCAATCTGGAACCTAGCGGTCGATTTGAAAAAGTGACTCCCATGCATTCGTGGAACTCCAGCTATTTTTTCACCAATGCATTTTTGTTCCAACTACAGCGCCACTCCGATCACCACGCCAATGCCGCGAGACGCTACCAAGATTTGCGTCATCACGATGGCGCACCGCAATTGCCCGGTGGCTATGGTGCCATGCTATTACTAGCGCTAGTACCGCCGCTATGGCGGATGGTGATTCACCCGCGACTGGATGCGCAAGCGCCGCAATAGACTGAGCTGGAAATGGCCTATTATTAGGCGTCTTCAGAATATCAACGGTAGACTATGCTCATGCGTATAACAATTACACATCTACTAAATTATCCGCAGCACCTCAACGCCGTGGCACAAATGATTTACGACGAGTTTTGGGTGACGGTTGAAAACGGTATGACCGTGGCTGATTTAACAGCGCACTTGCACACAGCGACAGACACTAAAAAAATACCGCTATGTCTAATTGCGCTACTCAGCGACAAGCTAGTTGGCACCGTAAATTTAATCGAAAACGATGACACCAAGCGCGCCCATTTAAAGCCGTGGCTTGCTGCCATGGTGGTGCAGGCCGAATTTCGCGGACAAGGCATTGGCTCCAAGTTGGTTGCTGCATTGTTAGCAGAGGCACGCGCCATGCAAATAGAAACACTTTATTTTGGCACCGATGGGCCAGGATTCTATACGCGCTTAGGGGCAGTGAAGCGTGAGGAAGTGCGGGATGATTTTTCGATCATGCGCTTTGAATTGAGTTAAGCGCAAACATTAAGCATCCGGCGCAATTGGCGCGACGCTGATTGTGCCCTACGGACTACGGATGTGTTAGCGAAGATGCCCTAAGTTTAGGCATCTTCATTTTTTCCACAGCACAACGCCGATTTTAGCGAAGTCTCAAAACTATGGGCACTACCATCCCGTCCCGATCCGCCAAGTTCATTGGAAAAGTCGGGGGATGTCGTGGGCAACTGTTTGAGCGGGCGCCGCTACTTTAACCACGAAGTAAATCTTTATCGCCCGCGAGTTTTGCCCACGCCCGACTTTTGCAATTAACTTGGGGACTTTTTCCGCACGCTTTTCGCGGAAAAAGCGGTGAGGCGGGGGTGCTTTTCTTTGGTTACTTTCTTTTTGCACAAGCAAAAGAAAGTGACTTGCTGGCGGCAACCCCGCCTTGGTTATGCATGTAGAGCGCCAAATTTTATTCATGGTCTCTACATCCGGAAAGTTCTCCCTCTACTCCTCATATCTTCCCCCCACCGGCTCCGAACTACGCCTGCCCTCTTTGCTGTACTGCCGTGGCGCTGGCGGTACGGCGGATGCGGCGGCATCGTATTGCACGTACACATTGGTGGGTTTTAGCATGGTGTTAAGCGTTTCTACCAGCGCGTCTGATACCCGCACATTGTATTTTTCTGGCAGCGCAATTTCGGCTGTTGCCAAGGCATTACGATAGTGAATGAGCACGTTGGAGCTGTTAGGTAAATTAGGCGCTAAATGCGGTGCTAAGGCGCGTTTAATTTGGCTTGCTCGCACACCCTCTGTCACGTTGAGTTCTACTTTACGCGCGAATTTTTTGCGGAATTCTTCTAGGTCCATGATGTCATCGGCGATCACTCTATTGCCGCCCGAGAAATCATCGAAGCTTACTTTGCCGCGAATGATTAGCAAACTATCGTCGCGCACCAGTGCACGCTTAGCATCAAACACTTCGCTATAAGCCACCACTTCAACGCGCGCGCTGCCATCATCAAGGGACAGCACGCACATTTTGCCGCGCTTACCGTTACGCACGCGCTGCTCGTACAAAATACCCGCCAGCAACACAAAATTAGGGCTGGGAACAAGTTCGTCCAGCGGTGTGCGTACAAATTGCCGCACTTCACGGGCGTAGGCGTTAAATGGGTGGCCAGATAAATAGAATCCGAGCGCCTGCTTTTCATTGTTTAAGCGTTCGCGCTCGCTCCACATTGGTACATTGGCTAACTCACACTCGCCACCCGCTTCTGGCGTCGAATCATCGAATAAACTCACTTGCTGCGCATTACGCTCGGCCATTTCAGCGGTGGCGACAGCATCGGGCAAAGTAGCCAGCAAGGCCGCACGATTGGGCTCCATGCCATCAAACGCACCGCAGCGAATCAGCGCTTCCACTGCACGCCGATTCACGGTGTGACGATCAATCCGTTTTACGAAATCAAGCAAACTTTTAAAAGGCCCATCCTTTTTGCGCGCAATTTCAATATTTTCAATAGCCATGCGCCCTGTGCCTTTTACCGCACCTAGGCCATAACGAATTGTGGTGGCGTCGGTTGGCTCAAAGCGCACAGTACCAGTATTAATGTCGGGTGCCAACACGGTGATGCCGTTGTTTTTACAGTCATCAACCAGTGGCATTACTTTATCGGTGTAGTCCATCACACAAGACATATTAGCCGCCATAAATTCAGACGGGAAATAGGTTTTTAAGTATGCCGTTTGGTAAGCCAAAACTGAATAGGCCGCAGAATGCGATTTATTAAAACCATAGCCCGCAAATTTTTCCATGAAGTCAAAAAGCTCGGTCGCCACTTTTGCGCTTACTTGATTTTTGGTAGCACCGGCAACGAAGACGCTACGTTGCTGCTCCATTTCTTCCTTCTTTTTCTTACCCATGGCGCGGCGCAATAGATCAGCATCACCCAGAGAATAGCCGCCAATCACCTGCGCTATTTGCATCACCTGTTCTTGATAAACCATGATGCCGCAGGTGGGTGACAATATGGGTTCAATACGCGGGTCAGGATATTTAATCGGTTCTACTCCCGTTTTACGTTTGATGTAATCGGGAATAAGATCCATCGGCCCTGGGCGATACAAAGCGTTAAGTGCGGTTAAGTCATCCACACTTGTGGGCTTGGCTTTCACGATTAAGTCGCGCATGCCTTTCGATTCAAACTGGAAAATAGCGACGGTGTTGCCTTTGGTAAAAATCTCATATGATTTTGCGTCATTGAGTGGAATATTGGCGATATCAAATTCAGTTTTTGAGGTGTCGTAACTGCGCCGCCGAATAAGCGCATTACTCTCTTCTAAAATGGTGAGTGTGGTTAATCCCAGTAAGTCAAATTTCACCAAGCCTGCGGCTTCCACATCGTCTTTATCAAACTGACTGACGACGCCTTCGGTTTTTTCAGCTACATACAAGGGGGTAAAATCCGTGAGTGGGCCAGGCGCGATGAGCACACCACCGGCGTGGGTGCCGACGTTACGCACCAAGCCCTCAAGCTTGAGGGCGAGCGTTAAAAGTTGTGCTACTTCTTCTTCAGCGTCGCGCCGTTCATTAAACTGGGGCTCGGCTTTGATGGCTTCAGGCAAGGTAATACCAAGCTGATTAGGAATCAGTTTAGCAATACTATCGACATAGTTATAACCCATTCCCAACACACGGCCAACGTCGCGAATTACCGCCTTTGCGGCCATGGTGCCGAATGTGGAAATTTGCGAAACTGAACGCGCACCATAGCGTTGCTTTACGTATTCAATCACGCGTTCACGGCCTTCTTGACAGAAGTCGATATCGAAGTCGGGCATGGAAACGCGTTGTGGATTTAGAAAGCGTTCAAACAGCAAATCGTAATGCAAAGGATCTAAATCGGTAATACCCAAACTATAGGCCACGAGCGACCCCGCGCCCGATCCTCGACCTGGGCCCACCGGCACACCATTCTTCTTTGCCCAGCCAATAAAATCGGCCACAATCAAAAAATAGCCGGGAAAGCCCATACGTGAAATGGTGCTTGCTTCAAACTCCAAGCGCGTTAAATATCGTGGCCGTACCTCATCACGCTTGGCAACATCAGGAAACAGCATTGCCAGCCGCGCCTCTAAACCGACCTTGGATTGTGTGAGCAAAAATTCATCGGCTGTCTCGCCATTAGGTGTAGGAAACGGGGGTAGCTGTGGCTTACTTAAAATTTCTTTGAAGTTGCAGCGTTTGGCTATTTCTACGCTGTTAAGTAGTGCCGAGGGTATATCAGCAAACAGTGCCTGCATTTGCGCACTGGTATAAAAGTATTGTGTGGGTGCAAAGTCTTTACTGCGGCGCGGGTCCCCCAACACTTCGCCACGCGCAATACACACACGTGCCTCGTGCGCCGTAAAATCCTCAGGCATCATAAACTGAATGGGATGGGTGGCCACCACGGGCAAATTTAGCTGCCCCGCAATGTAGCAGGCGGCGTTGATATAACTTTCTTGCTTATTGCCTTCTATGCGTTGCAACTCAATATAGAACGCATCAGGAAAATCAAGTGCCCATTGCTTTGCGATTGCCATCGCCGCATCTATTTCATCGCGCTCTATTGCCTGTGCAATATCGCCAAGATGGGCGCCAGATAAGGCGATTAAGCCTTCTGTAGCTTCGCCAGTGAGCCATTCGCGCTTAATTTGCGGCTTGCCGCGCCATAAATTTTCGGTGTAGGCGCGAGATAGCAATCGCGATAAATTCAAAAAGCCCGCCTTGTTTCTACATACTAACATTAAGCGCGTAGCGTCGTCTTGACTCGGTTTATTTTTACCCGCATTTGCTGTGCTTTTTTCAATCACGCAATCGCAACCAATAATAGGTTGCACACCCGCTTTACGTGCGGCTGAGTAAAACTTTACCGCTCCAAATAAATTGGCGGCGTCACTTATACCCAGCGCTGGCATATTTTCGCGTACCGCAGCGGCAATAGCATCATCGTGGCGCACGATAGAATCATTAACCGAATATTCAGTGTGCATGCGCAAATGAACAAAAGGCACACTTGGGGACAGAACGTCTTGGGTCATAGCTATAATATTCGCAGAAGGTAGCGCCCAATGAACGCGGCAGTTAATACAGAAAACCACATTTTATCATCCTGACCTCAAGCTATTTGTCTGTGGATGAGATAATACGAAGTATTGCCAAAATAAAGTGTTTGCATTTTGAATAAAACTACACCACCCCCTATTTGGGATATCAGTCAAACCATTTCAACCATCACGCCGGTATGGCCTGGGGACACCCCATTTTCAAGTGCTACGACATGGCAAATGAGCGCCGACTGCCCCGTCACCGTATCGCGCCTGACTATGAGCACCCACACCGCTACCCATGCCGATGCACCCTCACACTATGATGCCAACGGCTGTGCCATTGCCGATGTACCGTTAAGCCCGTATTTAGGGCATTGCCGCGTGATTGATGTGTCACAATGCCAAGGCAGCCTTATCACCATTGCAAATGTTGAAAGCAAGCTGGTAAATACGCCACCAAGGATTTTGCTGCGTACCTACTTTGCCGCTCCACAAAACCTTTGGGATAACAGTTTTCGCGCGATTGACCCCGCCTTAATTGCACATTTAGCGACACTTATGGTCAAACTGATTGGCGTGGATACCCCTTCACTTGACGCACAGGAATCTAAAACAATGGCCGCACACCGGGTTGTGGCGGCAAACAATATGGCAATATTGGAAGGCTTGGTATTAGATAATGTTCCTGAAGGAGATTATGAATTGATTGCGCTACCTTTGAAATTTGCGAACCTAGATGCTTCGCCAGTGCGTGCGATTTTGCGGGCATTATCATGAGTCGCGCTGAATGTCTTGCGCGTGATTTAGCAGACCCGCTGGCTCACGCCCGTGATCGGTTTAGCCTGCCCAATAACACCATTTATTTAGATGGCAATTCATTAGGTGCCATGCCGAAAGCAGCACCAACTGTGCTACAAGCCGTAGCAACACAGCAATGGGGTAATGATTTAATACGATCATGGAATTCCCATAATTGGGTGACCATGCCACAGCGTATTGGTGGCAAAATTGCCGCGCTGCTTGGTGCGCAAAGTAATGAGATTGTGGCAACTGATTCAACCTCGGTAAATTTATTTAAGCTGCTTGCCGGTTGGCTACAAGATGTGCAAATAAAAGGTGACTCAACACGACGTTTTATTCTGTGCGAGCGCGGCAATTTCCCGACCGATATGTATATTGCCGACGGTATTACTAAACTTTTTGCCTATCGCGCTGATCGTACACAACGCTTTGAAATTAAATTTGTAGATCATGCGGCGCAATTAGAGGCGCAAATCAATGCCTCCACCGCCATCGTCATGCTCACGCAGGTAGATTACCGCAGCGGTCAGCTACACAATATGGCAGCATTAAATGCCAAAGCGCAGGCTGCTGGCACGGTAATTTTGTGGGATCTCGCGCACAGCGCGGGTGCTGTGCCAATTCACCTGAACGCTGATGGCGCAAAACTAGCAGTTGGTTGTGGTTACAAGTATTTAAACGGTGGGCCCGGTGCACCCGCGTTTGCTTATATTGCACAGCAATTGCATGCGCAATTTCCCATCACAATTCAAGGCTGGTTTGCTCACGCCAAGCCCTTCGCTTTTGACGCACAATTTACTCCTGCAGCCGATGCTGTACGCTTACTGTGCGGTACGCCGCCGGTGCTATCGATGGCCGCATTAGAATGCGGTGTCGATACCTTTGCAGATATCGATATGCAACAGGTGCGCGAAAAATCATTGGCATTATCGGCGCTGTTTTTGCAATACATGGAACCATTATGCGAACAATATCAGTTCAGCTTGTTTTCGCCTCTCACTAGCGAATTACGTGGCAGCCATTTAAGCTATGCACACGAACACGGCTACGCCATTATGCAAGCGCTGATAGCGCGCGGTGTAATTGGTGATTTTCGCGAGCCGAACCTATTACGGTTTGGCTTCACCCCCCTCTATACGCGCTTTGTCGATGTGTGGGACGCGGTAGACATTTTGAAAGATATCATGGCAAGCCGGGCCTATGAGGCACCGGAATTTAATCAACGCGCCGTTGTGCCATAATTTTCGAATCATAACCTTGAGCAAAATCATGAACGCAATAATACCGACCCGAGTGGAATACGACCTACCGAAAAAAGGCATTAATACCGTGCAATACGCATGGGCGAAAATTGCGCAAGAACCCTCTCGCGACGATAAAGCCGCGTTAAAGACAAAAATTGCCGCCATGTTAAAAGCACAAAATGCGGTGCTCGTTGCCCATTATTATGTGCATCCGGATTTGCAAGACCTTGCTGAAGCCACCGGCGGTTGCGTCTCAGATTCGCTAGAAATGGCGCGCTTTGGCCGCGACCATTCTGCAACCACAGTCGTTGTTGCAGGAGTTCGGTTTATGGGTGAAACCGCGAAAATTCTAAACCCAGAAAAGCGCATTTTAATGCCTGAACTGGAGGCTGAATGCTCGCTGGATTTAGGTTGCCCCCCCGATGAATTTAGCGCGTTTTGTGATGCCCATCCTGACCGCACCGTGGTGGTGTACGCCAACACCAGCGCGGCCGTAAAAGCCCGCGCAGATTGGATGGTAACGTCATCGATTGGTTTAAAAATAGTGGAGCACTTACACGCGCAAGGTAAAAAAATTATTTGGGCACCGGACAAACATTTAGGTGGCTATATTCAAGCGCAAACAGGTGCCGATATGCTGCTGTGGCAAGGCAGCTGTATCGTTCACGATGAGTTTAAGGCCGACGCCTTAATACAAATGCGTGCGCAATATCCAGATGCAAAAATTTTAGTACATCCCGAAAGCCCCGCCGCAGTCGTCGCTATTGCCGATTTAGTCGGTAGTACGACGCAAATTATTCGTGCAGCGCAAACGATGGATGCCAAGGAATTTATCGTTGCCACCGATAAAGGTATTTTTCATAAAATTCGCAGTGCAGCGCCCGGCAAAATTATCATGGAAGCGCCCACTGCTGGCAGCGGTGCCACATGCAAAAGCTGCGCTGCCTGCCCGTGGATGGCGATGAACGGCCTAGCTAATTTGGCTCAAGTGTTGGAAACAGGCAAGAATGAAATTGTGATTGATGCCGCACTTGGTGTGCAAGCGAAGAAATCCATTGATCGCATGTTGGATTTTGCTAAAACTGTAAATCTAACGCAAGGGCAAATTCAAAACCCGATGCGTGAGCGCGGTGTGCTTACGCCGGAAAAACATGGGGGCGTGGGGCCAGCTTAGGTTTTTAATGTACGTTATAATGCGTATTATTATGTACATTTAAGGTTATCCCTATGTCTATTGCCATCAATAATATCGTTTCGTTCTCTCGCGCTAGAACTAATTTATCAGAGTTGGTAATCGAAGTAGAAAACGGCGCTGAAAAGATTATTACAAAAAATGGCGAGCCTGCGGTGGCGCTCATTAGTACAAAACAGCTAGCGCACTATCACCGGCTAGAGGCAGACAATATTGCACTAAGCTTGTTACGCGAGGCGCAAATTGGTTGGGCTGATGTTCAAGCGGGACGTACAGGCGACGCTAAAACCATGCTTACTGCCCTAAAAAATAAACGCCATCATCAAAATAACGCTTCATAAATGACGCAATATGAGCAAGACGCGCTGGATATTACCGCCGTCAATGTGTTACAAATCCACGCCACGGCTAACTTCGAGGCTAACTTACAGAGTATCGAAATTTTTTGGGTGGAAAATAACTGGACTGACGGTTACGATAGACTACTCAATACGCTTGAAGATACTGTGATCAATAGTTTACGTCGCCATCCTTTTATAGGTCATTTGTTTTCTCAACGCCACGTTAATTCTCCGGATGTCCAGTTAGTTTACGATCAGCTTAGCGCTCAGATGAAGGTTACCAATGCGGTAGTCTCGTTTCGTGAATTTTTGATCCCAAACTACGTGATTTTGTATGCCGTCGTCACACCCGCCTCGCAAGCGTTGGCCGATATTTACTTGCTAGCCATTAAGCATGATAAACAGCTTCGTTTTGATCTCGCCAATGAACCACGTCGCTAAAATGCAGATGGGGTGTCTTCGTAAACCAACTGACCCGATGTACGTTGCTACGCTTGTGCCAGTTTTACGAAGTGACGTAGCGATCACAAAGGACTTCAAGGGTTAATTCGCCACCTAAAACCGTGCGTACCTTGTAAAAACCGCCGTTTTCAGGCAAACTATGCCTTATCCATTTCGTGGGTTCCCGCTTGGGAATTCGTTTTACGGGAAGGAGTCTGTAGAGTTAAAAGCTAACAAACTCATCGCCCGGGTGTTGTTTTTACTTTGGTTGATTCACTTTTTAGTCTCTAAAAACGACGGATTCATTGGAGGTAAGGACTATGTCCAACTTATTGGGCGAACTGCAACTCGCCGCTTCATCTCCACAGCTGCCGATTTCTTGGTATTTTGATCCTGCCATTTATGCGCAGGAACAGTCGCGCCTATTCACCGTCGGTCCCAATTATGTTGGGCACACCTTGATGGTGCCAGAGGCTAACGACTATCGCGTTCTGGAAGCCACATCGGGTGCATGGGCGCTAGTAAATCAAAACGGTGAAACCCGTTGTGTATCTAATATTTGCCGCCATCGACAAGCAGTGATGCTCAATGGCGCAGGAAAATTACCGTCTGGCAATATCGTCTGCCCACTACATCGCTGGACTTATGACAACAGCGGCACGCTGCTAGGTGCGCCACATTTTGATAAACAGCCTTGCCTACATTTAGACAAAAAAACGCTTACCCATTGGAATGGCTTGTTGTTTGAAGGCACACATCCGGTGATCAACGATTTAGCGAAGATTAAATTTGCGAATGAATTGGATTTTTCAGGTTACGTATTTGATAGCGCTGAGGTCACTGAGTACAACTTCAATTGGAAAACATTTATTGAGGTCTATTTAG